>JAUWXE010000044.1 GCA_030616535.1 Candidatus Aerophobota bacterium | reverse complement strand
CCTTCTTGGCTTTTTTCCACAAATTGATGAGCGGCCTACAGGTGATATCAAAAGCTCCTCCCGTTATTTCAGAAAAATTAATGGCCTCACGAATTACCTGGAGAGTCTCGGCGGAAAGATGATTTTCCCCCTCACGATTTAAAATGGATACCTCGCTATTTTCCTTATAAGTACTCATCAGGGCATCCACTTTCTTGATTTCCTCAAAGGCAGCCTTAATCGCCTCATCATCCGGAGGAATCACCGTTATCTCCACCATGGTGCCCATTATCATTTGACTTCGCTTAAGAGGCTGAACTTTTTGTCTTTGTATGGCTAATACAGTGAATAAGACCGCCAGAACAATGACGACTCCCAACCCTAACTTTCCTGGCTTACTCCTCAAAAACTTCATTCTTTCCCCCTTTTACCAAAAAATAAGAGTATTCTTAGGCCGCGTCTGACAAACCACCTTGACAATATCAGCAAAGTATTAGATTTATACACTTATCGAGGAACTTTCCCCGAAGAAGCCTTATATCAGCCACCTTAACGAGTCAGCTCTGCCGATTTTTCAGGGGGAGCAGCGAGCCAAGCGAGCGTTGAGGGGGAATGTGTTCCCCCTCAAGAATAGTTGAGGAAGAAGAAAGACGTGTTGTCTGAGGAGCGGACCGCAAGGTGCCGTAAGGCAGCGACGAGTTTCACGTCTTTCCCGAGACGAGAAGACGAGTAGAAACAATTCAAGGTCGATATACAGCGACGGAGGGGAAGAGTCCCGAGATATCCCTGGCTGTTAAATGGTAACTTTCATAAAGTCTTCGGCAACTGTTAAGGTAGGATAATCTTTTAGCTTTCTTCTTAACTCCTCTAAATCCCGATATCTTCTGCTAATATGGGTTAAAATAACTCTCTTAACCTTTGATATCTCTACCATTTTTACAACATCTTCAAGTGAAGCATGTCCATATTCTTTAAACTTCTCCGAGTCAAAATAGGTGCAGTCCTGAATTAATAAATCGGCATCTTGAACCAATCTAATTAAGTTATCACATATCTCGGTATCTCCAGAGTAAACGATTTTCTTGCCTTTTTCAACCAGAGAAATATCCCCAAATTCAATTTTCTTGCCTTCAAAAATTACCCTACCTTTTTCTTTAATTTCCCGGTAAATTAGTCCTTGAGCCGGTAGTCCTACCTTTTTTGCCTTTTCCTTGTTGATTTTAAGTCTATCTTTCTCCATCAAACTATAAGCTACCGCAGCTACACCATGCTTTACCGGCACCGATACAATTTTGAAGTCAGATGTTTCTAATAATTTCTTTATCTGGCTCCCTTTAGCAGGGACATCTTTTGGCCTAACTTGAAATCTTTTTGAAGAATAGCCTGAATTTAAAAGATTGGTAAGTCTTTCTACCTCCGGTGCATAAATGGTCAAAGGTTTTAGCCTATTCTCAAAGCTCATAGTATCTATTAATCCAGGAAGGCCAAGATAGTGGTCTCCATGCCAATGGGTTATGAAAATTTCATTTAGCTTCATAGGATTTAGATCAGCTAAAAGTATCTGTCTCTGTGCCCCTTCTCCGCAGTCAAAAAGATAACAAAATTCATTTTTCCCCTTATAGCTAAGGTAGAGGGCCGCATGAGCTCTTTTTCTGGTGGGAATCCCTGCTGTCGTCCCTAAAATAGTGACCTCGATCTTAGCCATAGATCTTTATTGTACCTGTAAAGTTTGTTTTAAACCTTTCCTTAAGAATAGACTTGTGTTCGTTTTGATTCCTTATTTCTCATCGGGGGCTTGATCTTGAACGCTTGCCTTTACCTGCATTTTGAATCAGCCATTGCTTAATTTCTGGATCTTCCCAGAGAACTCCACTCCTTTCCCAATAATAGAAAGCCTCATCATCTCCACCAACGGTGTACCTGTCCGGACGAAGAGATTTAGGCGGTATATGTCTCTTCTTCAAAAGCTCTTTGGCTACTTTCGGACTAAATCGGATAGCCTCCCTTAATAAAAGAGTGGCTTCCCCTTTGTCACCCAATTTAAACAGGGCATAGGGTTTTCCATAGGTAAGTTCCACTGTAATGTCACCTTTGTATTTATCGCATGTATCTAAAACAGCTCTGTAATTTCCAGTTTTTAAATACCCTTCCACTAATAGTGCTCTTATTCCTTGATTGTCATTGGGATTTGCTGAGATGATAAACTCAAATAACTCCATAGCCTTAGCCAGGTTACCCCCATCAAAAAAACATAACCCAAGAGCGTGAGTGCATCTCAAAAAGGGACGGTTTTCCAGTAATCCCCATGGCAATAAATCCCTTCCCGAAGTAAAATTATGAGGTAAAGCTTGTTTTCCTACTTGATAGCCTTTTAGCCAAATTTCAAAGGCCAATCGATCCCTACCTGATTCCTCATACAGAATAGCTAGGTGATGATAGGCATCAATGAATCCGGGGAATTCCTTAATGATCTCTTTATAAGTTTTCTCAGCAGATCTAGTATGACCTGTTTGCCACAGCTCAATACCCTCACCAAACTTATCCATTAATTCGTCGTACTTAGCAGGATAAACAAATCTCCATTCATGCTCCCCAATTTGTTCAACTTTTAGCATTCTTTCTCACCCATATCCAAAATAAAACCATTTACAGTATCTGTACCTTAATCTACCTAATATTTAGACTTAACTCATCATTCCCGTGCGTCCTTGAGCCATAAACAATTATACTAACCTCGCCCAATTTTTTTCCTAATCCTTGAGGCAAACTCCTTTGCAATTTTAAAATCTACCTTCTTCATCTCTTTGCTTACTTACAGAATTATTAACATTATTTAATTTGGATTCGACAAATTGTTAAGAAACTATCCCTTTAGTCAAATGTTGATACATCTACCGACCCCATTTTGTCCACTCTCTAAATATAAACTAAAGAGATCCAATAGATGGAATTCTAAGATATACCCGTGAGAGAGGTATATATATACTTCTACAAGAAAATATGTTTGAAAATAAGCTCAGGGCTAATCCTTGATTAACTCGTCAAGATCCCTGAGCAGTCTGGAATCGATTGTCGGTCTTTCGTAGATTTCGGTACCTATAATGACATCACCTTCCTTCCAGTAATAGTTAGAGCCGGAGGGAACTCCCCAGCCCTCAGGACATTCCAAAGAAAAGCCATGAGGGTCCTTATGGGTAACAAAGCCACTAGCTGAACCTGCACAAATTAGAAAAACAAAAATGAGGATAGCTACTGTAATTTTCTTGCTCATAGAGGCTCCTTTTTTCTCTAAAATTCATATAGTAATGAACTTTACCCTGCATTCTTATAGGGGAGAGGCAATAGTTCTACTATTTCCTTTGCTTGCTCAAACTCTGGATCTTTGTGAACTAACTTAGCTTTTTTCTGCCAGGCAGTTGCTATAATCCAGGAATCAGCCACTGAGAGAGAAGGTAGTTTTAAATTATCAAGTTATTAGCTTATTTTACAAGTATTTTGTTTTTTTACAAGTTAAAATGAAATTTTCATAAAGGATGGCGGATTTTTGTATTCTACTTCTGCAAGCTTAAAGAGGGAAATAGGAAGTCAAAACGCGAAAATTTGACAGGAAGGGAGAGTTTAATAGAATAGGGAAATTGTTACAAAAAGAACAAGCTCTAATTTTCTTATTTGAAGCTATTTTGAGACAATAGACTTACCCAGAGATCGGCATGACTCAAATTTACAGCTCGTGGCTGAGTAGTACTGCCATCTGGTGGCTCTAGGCTGGGATAGACTGGTCCCGGAGATTCTGGAGAAGATATAGAAAGGAGGAAGGAGATTGAGCAATACTAAGATCATAATTGTCGGTGCTGGCCCAGCCGGGTATGTAGCGGCCATTCGAGCAGCCCAGTTGGGTGCTGAGGTCACCTTGATAGAAGAAGCCCAGGTCGGAGGAACCTGTCTTAACCGGGGCTGCATTCCTACCAAATCCCTTTTAGCTTCCACAGAAACTCTTTCTCTCATTAGAGAAGCAAAAAAGTTGGGGATTGAGGTAGAAGGGATAAAGCTGGACTTTACCCGCATGATGGAACGAAAAAGTGGGATCGTTTCCCAGCTCAAAAAAGGAGTCGAGTCCCTTCTTAAAGCAAACAAGGTAAAATTATTGAAAGGAAAGGCCAGCTTTCTTGACCTTTATAGAATCGAGGTTAAGACAGATAAGGGTAAAGAGGATATTGAAGGCGATTGCACTATTATCGCCACCGGCTCTAAGCCTACCCTGCTTCCCTTTATTGACCCCAATCATCTGGCTGTCCTAACCAGTGAGAGAGCCTTAGAATTTGTGCAAATTCCCCAAAGTCTCCTTATTGTGGGAGCGGGAGTAATTGGCTGTGAATTTGCCTCTATTTTTGGACCTCTGGGAACCCAGATCACTATGGTAGAGATGATGGATAGGATTCTTCCCAGGAAGATAAAAGAGTTAGCCTGATGATGAAACAAATCCTCCAAAAAAGAGGAATAAACATCTTCACTCACACCAGACTGGAAGAGATAACTGACTATCAGAAAGATAGCCTTACTGTAAGATTGGATAATGGCGAGAAAATTTCTGCAGAAAAAATGCTTGTTTGTGTAGGAAGATCCTCCTACACCGAAGGCCTTGGTCTGGAAAATCTAGATTTGAGACTTGATCAAAAAGGGAATATCGCAGTTAATGAAAGGATGCAGACATCTCGGGAAAGGGTTTATGCCATTGGTGATGTGGTGGGAGGGTATCTTTTAGCTCACGTAGCCTTTGAGGAGGGGATTGTGGCGGCGGAGAACGCTCTGGGGGTTGATTCTAAAATTGACTACACCAGTATTCCCAACTGTATCTTCACTTCTCCTCAGATTGGCACAGTGGGACTTACTCTCGATAGGGCCAGGGAGGAGGGAATTGAGGCCAAGATCGGTAGATTCCCTTTTTCCGCCTCCGGTAAAGCTCAGGCTCTTGGTGAGATAGACGGCTTTGTCCAACTGGTGGTGGAGGAGGAAAATGGTAAGATTCTCGGCGGACAGGTCATAGGACCTCATGCAGCCGATCTCGTGCATGAGATCGCTCTGGCTGTTAGATGGGAAATGACCGTCGATAAGATAGGTAGTACCGTTCACGCTCATCCTACCCTTTCCGAGGCGGTGATGGAGGCAGCCAAAAAAGCCCAGGGGAAACCGATTCATTTGACTTAAACCCCTCTTGAAGGTTATCTTATGCTTATTCTGGGAATAGAGACGTCCTGTGATGAGACGGCCGCCGCCGTAGTGGAAAATGGGAAAAAGATACTTTCCAATGTGGTAGCCTCTCAAGTAGAGCTACATCGAAAATTCTGGGGGATAGTCCCTGAAATAGCCTCAAGGAAGCATCTAGAAATCATCATCCCCATCATAAAAGAATCCCTAAAAGAAGCCCGCATAAAGCTGAAGGATCTAGATGCTGTCGCCGCTACCTACGGACCAGGCCTGTTGGGATCACTTCTGGTAGGGTTAACCGCAGCCAAGGGAATGGCTTATGCCCTTGAGGTGCCCTTTATCGGCATCAATCACCTGGAAGCCCACTTTTATGCTAATTTTCTTAGCTATCCGGAAATTGTTCTCCCTTTAATAGGTTTAATTATCTCTGGCGGTCATACTGAACTCATCTATTTATCTAAGGAAAGAGAATATGAGATATTGGGTACCACCAGAGATGATGCCGTGGGAGAAGCGTTTGATAAGGTGGCCAGGATCCTTAATCTAGGATACCCAGGGGGCCCGGCCATTGAAAAAATGGCTAAAAAAGGAAACCTTCAATCCATAGATCTACCTTTGACTCACTTCAAAAACAACACCCTGGACTTCAGCTTCAGCGGAATAAAGACAGCTGTGCTCTATTATGTTAGGAATCTAGAAAAGAAAAAAGCCCCTATTTCCACTGCCGATATTGCCGCCAGTTTCCAGCTCAAGGTAGCTCAAATGCTCAGCGAAAATCTCTTTAAGACGGCTTCCCTAAAAAAGGTAAAACAAATTATTTTGGGAGGAGGAGTCTCAGCCAATCTTTTCCTGCGCTCATTTCTGGAAAAAGAAAAGCCCGAGCACATGGAGATCTTCTTTCCTCCCTTAGAACTTTGCACCGATAACGCCGCCATGATAGCTGCCTGCGCCTATCCCACAATCAAGCAGGGTAAGGCCTCATCCCTCTCTCTCGATGCCGAACCCAATCTAAGCCTTTAAAATCTACATATAGGAGTCGTTAAACACCGATTTTCAGGATCTACTTTTTTAGTAGTATACCACACGGATAGATCATCACCTACATTAGTGGCCACTATAGTCCTTCTTTTGAATGTCCAGTTTTAATAATTCTTCGATTCTTTTAATGAAAGCCTGGGCCTCACTAAATCTCATCTCTGCCTCTTCTTTAGATAATTTGAATCTCTTATAATCAGCCTTTTGTCTATCCTCGTAAGCTTTATCCAACATGCGATGAAACTTATTTTCAATCTCTTTACTCTTTCTGAATCGGTGATGAAATGCACCTATTAACTGTGAATGTTTCCTTCTCTCTATCTTCCTGGAAAGTAGAATTGCTTGGCATAAATGAAACATGGCGAAATAGGCCTTGGAGACGCCGTCCGAATGCAAGTTATGGTCAATTAATACCCGGCTAGCCCTTAAGCTTTCTTTTCCCTCCCTTACTTCTGCAGCGATTTGTTCTCTAATCATTTTCTTCATTCCATCGCCCCTTTTCTTGATGTTAATATCTACCATTTTCTCGATGAAACGACCACCGTCTTCAGACATACCTGGTGATCTCCAGAAATCTATTCCCGCATGCCGTACTTCCATCAACAACCTATAGAGTTGGTAGTTGAGATTTTCAAGCTCGTGGCTAGAAATAGTAAGCGGCGCAATAAGTTGGATATATTTGCCCCCAATTTTTCCCATAAGATCAATGATTTTATCATTTAATTTCTCATCTTCTTTATCTACCACTATCAATAGATCCAGATCCGATTGCTCATTTCCTTGACTTCGTGCCCTGGAACCAAAAAGCCTCATAAGCTTAATCCTTTCTGGAAACGCAGTGGCTAGAGCATCGACAAATTCCTGCACCGCCTGTCTCTCTGTCTCTGTTAATTTCTTCCTCATCTGTTTCTCTCTGCCAACCACATTGTTGAGAGCCACTAATATTTTCCTTCGAAAACGCTCTTTTTATTTGATTATTACGAGGTTTCTCATCATATACTCTACCTTTAATTTGTTGACTTGTCAAAGAAATCTTTAATTTTAGAGAGAAATTTATACTCATGCTGCCATGAAAAGTTCAAGAAAGATTAAGATCAGTTCGATTTAATGTCATATATCCTCCAAACTTAACAAAAAACGAATTTCGTATATAATTGAGTTAAGTACTTAGCCTTCGGGCAAATTTGAGGAGGTGGGAAATGGCCACAGCAAAAAAGCTTTGTCCTGCATTCCAACACAATCACTATCTATTTCGCAGGAAGGTATTTAAGTTATTTGGAGGAGCTTTTCACGTATATGATGAGAGCGGAAACCTTCTTTTCTATTCAAAGCAGAAGGCATTTAAATTAAGGGAGGACTTTCGAGTCTACTCAGGTGAGCGTCGGGCGGAAGAACTTTTGACCATTAAAACTCTCCAGATCCTTGATATTGGGGCAACGTATAATGTGCAAGATACAACTACAGGTGAGGCCATTGGAGCCATAAGACGAAAGGGCCTTAAATCCATGGTTAAGGATGAATGGATTTTTCTGTCTAACGACGGTCGGGAGATGGGAAGACTAACTGAAAGGAGTATAGCAGGGGCCTTTTTGAGTAGGTTCATTAGCTTAGTTCCACAAACATATGTTATCGTCTCAGCAGATGGCAGAGAAGTTGCTGAAATTAAACAACATTTCAATCCGTTTGTACTCAAGTACACCATGACAATAGTGGAACCGAGACCTTCGATTGATCGCAGGCTCTTGATATCATCGGGGATCCTGCTAGCCGGTATTGAACGGAGGCAACGATAGTGTCGTTTTGAAAAGTACGCTTTGAGACCTGAACCCACACTGGCTAGAGGTAAATACTCTGTGAACCCCGTGTCATTGCGAGGGACAAAGCCCCGAAGCAATCTCGGTAGTCGCCGGTAGCCGCAGGCTTTAGCCTGCGCAAAACTTAGCCTGCGTAAAATAGCGCAACCCAAAGGTTGCGACTACCATAAATGTGGAGTCTGTGATTTTGAAATTAACCTTTCTGTTCCTCACCTGGATCGTTGTTAAGGCAAATATTGCGGATTCCAGGAGATTCCAAAAATTCATTAGGATGAGT
>JAUWXE010000001.1 GCA_030616535.1 Candidatus Aerophobota bacterium | reverse complement strand
TACCTCAAAAGAAGCCTGGACTATTGTGACAGGTCCCCTACCGGGAGAAAAAGTACGGTGAGAGACGATATCCCTGCTATGTGTCAGGGGTGCTTATCTGAAGGAAAAGCCACCGTGATGGGAGACGTTTGTGCCTATGTCATCCCTGCCACCACCAGATCTTTTAAGGCCTTTAAAGCCTTAGCTTTTGGGCTTACTGCCGTCTCTCAAGCCAAATCGGAAACTTCGGCTAACGAGCTTCCCGGGTACCTGGAGATCCTCCAGGCCTTTAGACTTACCGCACCTTATTCCGGGATCTTTGATGCCTCCTGGGTAAAAAGGCAGCATCATGGTAATCCCTATCTTGCTTCTGATTTTCTTTACCGGAAAATAAAGTCCGAGCTGGAAGAAAAAGCTGATTATATAAAGAAAGCACTTTACGATGCCCTATCCGGAACCCTCGCTCATGAAGAAGTGAAAGTCTTAGGGGAAGAATGGGGATGGTTCGAGGAGATACTGACTGAAATTAATAAAGTCAGCCGAAATAGCTCAAAACCTCTGGTGGAGGAGATCAAAAAGGGAAAAATCTCGGCTACTAATCAACTCTGGCTCGAGGGTCTTCTTTGGCCCGAACAGACTATCTTTGGAGAAAAAATAACTGCTCTTAGACCAGGAGAAAAAATAAGTAAAAAGATCAGTGATAGATTAGGAAGTATGTACGGCATAGCTTTTGCCACTGAGGACGGCATCTATGCCTGGTATGAAAATTTAAGTAAGCCCAGAAAAATCTTTGATCTTGAGCGTGGAAAATTTCGAAGAAAGCGCATCACTGGCTTAGCTTTGGTGGAAGGAAAGCTCGTTTTTTCCACCGGACGCGAGATTTACCAGATAGAAAATCCCCAGGAGCCTTGGATGACTTCGGCTCGTCCACTGGAGGCTTTAGCCCAGAGTGGTGATTCCTTAGTAGGAGCAGAAGAAAGAAAAATATGGATAAAGAAAAAAGGCAGGGAGCATCAAACTACCATCTCTCTGGAGAAAAAGGTCACGGCCCTAGCAAGTATTCCGGTTTATAAATTAAAAGAGCTATAGTATGGATTATAAGAGACTCGAGTGCGAACTTCGCAGTATCAATAATCTCTTAGGGTCAAGTGAAATAATAATAAAGGTCTTTCCCTTAAAGCCTTCCCGTGGTCACCTTGCGGCGAGACTATCTTCTCAAGACGAGATGCAGGTAACGATTGATGAAGACTGGGATATCTCCCAGGATTCAGCTCTTGCCCGCTATCTAGGCCGGGGATACCATGAACATCCCCTTCTGGAGATAGGTGAGGATCTTCTCTGTAATCAAATCGCCCATCACCAGATTTGCCCCCGCAATACCGAGTTCCATCATCAAATCCTGGAGGGAGTAGGTCAAGCAATAGGAAAGCAAGACGAAAAATCATCCGTAGAATACCTTACTCATGCCTTTGAGGATGTAATAGCTAATGCATGGTGTAAGCTAAATTTTTCTCACTTTAAAGGAATGCCCGCTTTCTTTTACGACCAGGCTTACATTCCTCCCTCAATGACTCGCTCCTTCAAGGATTGCATCCTGGAGATCCTTTTTTCTCCCAGGTTCTCTCCCCTTTATGAGGCATTTGTCAAGATAAATCTTCTGGCGTGGGGAGACGAAGAAGATCTTCACTTAGCTCGGAGGCGCTTTACCAACAGAAAATCTATCAACACGGCGGTTAATAAGGTAATGAGAATCCTTAACCTCCGGGGTGGGTCTCTTGAGGAAAAGGTAGATAATTTATCCAGAAAGAGTAATTGGCAGGAACTCGCTTTTAAATTCAGCCTTGGGTTAAGGGGCCTTTTAGGAGGAAAACCAAAAGAAAAGCTAAGTTCAGATAATCAATACCAGAGAAATGCGGTCAATTCAGTAATGAGGAAAAGAATAGTTAAAACAATGTACGAGAACAAGAGAAAACCCAGCTATCTTACCAGTTTTGAAATAACCAGAACCTTGTATGAGATTCTTTCTCCAGAAATCCCTATGCGGGTAGATACCCAAAAAAGAGGAAGTACCATGCCCCTGGTTCCCTTTAATTACGAGGCTTTTGATCCTGAGCGGCATTCACGAGAGGATATCGACTTATACGGGTTGGCAGTTGATCCAGAAAGTCCTTTTTTTGAGCTAATAAACTTCCGAGTTCCTAAATACCACTATGATCTCTTCATTCCCTATAAACCAGAAAGAAAAGGGGCTTTTCCTGATATCTGCTTTCTCATAGATACCTCAGCCTCTATGGCCGATGATATACAAAGCAAAATTTCTCCCCAGACTCTTTCTTTAGCCAGCGAAATGATGAAACATCGTTTTTATTTTGGAGAGGGGAATTATTCCTGGAGCAATAAGAGTAAATATCATCACGTCTTGCTCGGCTTTACCGGAGCCTTAAAGTGGCTTAGATCCTGCGGGGTAGCTCCTTATATTGAGTACAATTTGATAACTTTTTCCAGGAATACTCTTGCCACTGGATGGAAAAATTACCAGGAGATAGATGATTGTAGAAGATTGGCCTATCTTCCCGAGTTTGATACCACCCTCTTAGAAGAGGAGGTGCTACGTGGGGAGCTCCTCAACCGGTCTTTCTCTGTTATGATTATCCTCTCCGATGGGGAAATATTTAACTGGAATGAATCCACCAAAGGGTACGCTCCTTATCGCTTAAGAAATTTGGTAAAGAATATGAAGCCGGTAAGTCCTGTTATGAAAGAGATTGTGGAAAAAAATATGGTTTCTCACATTCAAATCAGTGAGGGGGATTTTAAACCCCGAATTTCTCATCTGACCTGCCGCGACCTACAAAAATGGGGAGCAGAGGTCCACCGAATAAACGACATTGCCAGCTTAGAAAACCTCATGATAAATCTCACCCAAAAGGCCATGATCCCTTATCTTTGAAAAAGAGAGCCGCGCAACCGTGAGGGTTGACAGATTTTTAAAAATGTATATAATGTATACGGTGTACAGGATACCTAACAGAAGCCAAAAATGGTCGTAAAAATTAAATATAGTAACCTAGATAAATTAGTTTACAACAAGGTTAAAGAAATGATATTAAAGAAGCAATTGAAGCCGGGAGAACAATTAATACAGGAAGAGTTGGCCAAAAAATTGGGAGTCAGCCGGACTCCACTTCGTAAAGCATTAAGTCAATTGGCAAAAGAACACCTGGTGAAGGTAATGCCTCAAGGGGGTACTTATGTCAGAGAGTTCTCTAAAGAAGAGATGATAACGATATTTGAAATGCGTGAAGTACTGGAAGGTCTTGCTTGTAGGAGAGCTACACTGGTGGTCAAAAAAGAACAGTCAGAGTATTTTAAAAATCTGTATGAGAAGGCTATGGAATCTATAACCGATACTGATTGGCGAATTTATCAGAGAGCTGACGTTAAGTTTCATTTCTTTGTCATCGGGGCCAGCGGTGTAAAACTCCTGGAGGATATAGTCAAAACCTTCCACATTCTCTCTAACAGCTTCACCCCCGGACTGATAAGGCCCCCCAAGGAAACTTTTCCTGAACATATGGCGATAATCAACGCTCTTGCCAGACGTGATCCTGATGCAGCAGAGAGCCTAATGCGGGAACATCTGAAAAAAACTATAGCTGTATTAAAGAAGTCCTCTTCAGAGGACCCTACAGGGTTAGTGTGAACTGGAAAATTTTGCAAAGAGGGGAGGTGGTGGATGAGGTAAAAGGTATGTATTTTTTAATGTAATTGAAAAGGGAGGAAGAAAATGAAAAGGATAGGTTTAATAGTTATAACCCTATCGTTGATCCCGCTGCTTTTTGGAACGGCTGTGGGTACCGGGTTTGCAAAAGTAAAACAAATTGATTTCTGGATGATGCTCTACACTGACTACAAAACTCAGAACGAGCTCATAAGAGGTCTAGCCAAAGATTTTGAAGCCGAGACCGGAATTAAGGTTAACTATGAATTCATTAACTGGGCCCAGGCTCGGGAAAAAATGACTATGCTCAGTTTAGGTGGGGAAGCACCTGATGTTACAGATGCGTTCTGGTCATTTACCTTCTCTGATATGGGGGCAGGCAAACATGGGCCGATGCCCATTGAAGACTACATTGATAAATATATTCCCGACCTGGAGGAAAGATGGACTACCAGTTCTTTGGGGGATGTAAAATACAAGGGTCACCTTTACGGTGTTCCTTGGCGGGTCGATGTTCGCCCACTAGTGTATAGAAAGGATTTTTTTGAACAGGCAGGATTAGACCCTGAAGGCCTTGACACCTGGAACGACCTTGTTGTCTACGGTAAAAAGCTTACCAAGAAAGACGCTTCTGGAAAGGTAGTAAGGTGGGGAGTCGGGATAGGAGGGGATCTGGCTCAATACTATTATAATTGGATATGGCAGGCCGGAGGCTCTCTTCTGAATGAAGATTACACTGAAGCTACTCTTGATACAGAAGCTGGCCGGGAAGCATTGCAGTTCCTGGTTGATCTCGTGTACAAGCATAAGGTCGCGCCCATTGATCCAGCTCTAGACCCTTCTTACGACTGGCTGGGCGAATATTCTGCGAACCACCTGGCTATTCTGCCAGTTACCGGCTCTATCAAGAAATTCATTGAGCAGAATGTTCCCCACCTGACGGAAGAGACCATAGCTCGCAAGCCTCTCAAGAACAAAGTAAGAGTTAGTTTTCAAGGAGCTGGTTACTTTGGGCTTCTTTACGGGACAAAAGATGTGGATGCCGCTATGCAGTGGCTATCCTTTTTGGCAAGAACTGAAGTTCAAAGACGTGTAGCCATAACAATGGGTCAAATCAGCCCTTGCCAGCCAGCGCTTGATGACCCTTACTATACAGAGGACTGGTGGTTTAAAGGCCACGTCAAAGCTCTCCCCTACGGACGAACCACCCAGCATCCAAATCCAGCTTGGGGTGCTATCACCAATCCAAAACCCGGTGCTCCAATCTACGATATGATGGTGAATGCTCTGAGCGGTAGAGTGGGTGTAGAAGAGGCTATTAAGACCGCACAAGAGGGGATGCAAGAGTTGATACGCTCCTATGAGAAGGAAAAGAAATAAGTAAAGGGTAAAAATCCCGGTAGAGGAGAAGTCACTTCTCTACCGGGTGTGAAACTGAGCTTTACAGTGTCTACTTCAGTGACCAAAAGATCGTGGGGTACAATAAACCCTTTGTCTCTATCAAAGGAACTTATATACCAGGGTTTTTAAAATGCAAGAATCTAGTAATTTGAAAAGGTTAAGATTTAAATTTCAATTGAGTTTTGATCAAGCTTTTCCCTACCTTATGGTTGCTCCAACTGTCGCTGTTATCGGTACTCTAATCATTTACCCGATTATTACCGGCATTAGGCTGAGCTTTTACGACTATACTTTGGTAATGCCCGTCAAGCCCTACATCGGTTTTCGAAATTATCTTAATCTGTTAAGTGATTTACGTTTTCTATTTATCCTTGGTAATACTGTGCTTTTTGCGGTTCTTTCGGTTGCTATCAGTGCCGGGATCGGCCTTTTGGTAGCCCTTTTTCTAAATCGATCATCGAAAGTGATCGGCATATATCGTTCAATCGGTTTCTTACCGTGGATTACTCCAATGATAGTGATTGCTTATGTATGGGTTTGGATGTTCAGTAAGAGTTTCAGTCCTCTCAATACTGTGCTGATGAAGCTACGCATCATTGACGCTCCAGTTGCTTTTCTGGGTGCTCTGAATATAAAGTTTCTCGGTTTGAGTCTGCCCTTCTGGTCAGTGCTCACCGTGAGAGTATGGTTTTCTTTTCCCTTCAAGACGATTATGTTCCTGGCAGGATTGCAGAGCATACCTCAGACTATATATGATGCAGCTCGGGTAGATGGGGCCAACAAATTGCAGCAATTTCGGCATATTACTCTGCCGGCCCTGATGCCAGTTGTGTTTGTCGTGGTTGCTCTTTCCACAATATGGAATCTCAGTCATTTTCCGACCAATTATCTAATGACCAGCGGTGGACCTCAGGATTCTACAAACGTGATTCCAATATTTATCTATAATCGGGCTTTCATTCACTACAAAATGGGCCTTGCTTCTGCCGCTGGCGTGATCATTTTGATATTGGCAGGAGTTATCGGTTACATTTATATGAAATATATGTCAAGAGGAGAGGAGTAGTGTCCTTCTCTAGCAAGTGGCCAATCTTTAGTAGAGGTTTTTGGTTTGTAATTATTAGTTTGTGCTTTCTCATCTTTGTTCTTTTCCCCTTCTACTGGATGACTATCAGTGCTCTAAAACCAAGTAGGGAATTGTTTTTGTCTCCTCCCACTTGGTTTCCGTCAAGGATAGTTTGGGAAAACCTGATAAATCCCTGGCGTATATTTCCTCTAGCCCGGTATTTTGCTAACAGCCTTTTTGTAACTGGAACAACAGTGGCTGCGACGGTTGTTCTGGCCTCCATGGCTGGTTACAGTCTGAGTCGAGTGAGGTTTAGAGGAACTAGACTGATAATTGTCCTCCTTTTAATCACTCAGCTTTTGCCGGGGATTGTAACCATTGTTCCTTTTTACTTCTGGATGTATCGACTGGGACTCGTGAACAAGTACTCGGGCTTAATTCTTGCTTATATAGCTTGGACTCTCCCTTTCAGTACCTTAATGTTACGGGCTTATTTTGGTAGCGCCTACCCTGTAGAACTGGAAGAATCAGCAATGATTGATGGATGCTCAAGAATGGGGGCTTACATCCGTATAGCTATGCCCCTTTCCATACCAGGGATGGTAGCCGTAGGAGCGTGGGCTTTTATGGTGGCTTGGAAGGAGTTTATGTGGGCCTCTATAATGTTGAGTAGTGGCAGCAAGAAGCCTCTGGCGGTTGGGCTGAGAGATTTGATCGGGGAGGCGGGGCAGGTGGAATTCATATCTGAGTTTATGGCTGCTTCAGTAGCAGCAACAATTCCAGCATTCTTGCTATTTTTTCTGGCCCAGAAGTACATAGCTAGTGGTATTACGGCGGGTTCAATTAAAGCTTAAGAATGAGATTTCGTTTTTATAGCACAAGATTGATTAATCCCACACAAGATAGATAAGGGCAACTTAGTGATATGAGTTTGTTTTAAATAGGGTAGATGCAGCAACTTCGAATTCAAAAAGGTGGGAGAGTGAAAATGACAAAGTTGTCGATTGAAGCAGACAAATTCAAAATTAATGGTCGGTATACGTACAGTGGGCGGGTGTTTGAAGGTAAGCCTGTAGGAGGGCTGTTGTTTAATGTACGTGCTGTGCAGGCCATTTTTGATGATGAGAACCCAGACACTAGACAATGCTGGCTTTATCCAGACATGAACGAATGGAATCCAGATCGGATTACGGAAGAATTCATCACAGCCTTACCGGCTTGGAAAAATCAAGGTATATTGGCATTCACGGTTAACCTGCAGGGTGGAATGCCTATCGTTCAAACAGAGCTTTCTCAGCCGTGGATAAACAGCGCTTTTCGATCTGATGGTAGTTTAAAACCGGCATATTTATCCAGAACCCGGGAAGTTTTGGCAGCAGCTGATGAGCTAGGAATGGCTGTAATCGTTGGTTTGTACTACTTCGGCCAGGACGAGCAATTGGAAGATGAGAAAGCAGTCATTGTAGGTGTGAAAAATGCTGTCGGATGGCTATTAGAAACTAAGTATGAGAATATAATTGTGGAAATCAACAATGAGTGTGATGTTCCAGCGTATGAACACGAGATTCTCAAACCTGGCCGTGTCCATGAGCTGATTAGACGTGCGAAGAATTTGACAACTGAGGGCCGCCGTCTTCTAGTTTCTACAAGTTTCTCCGGCGGAAAATTACCTACAGAGGAAGTAATGGAAGAGGCAGATCTTATTCTTGTACATGGCAATCACCAGATGCCCGATAGTATAAAACAATTAGTCAAGAAAATTCGTCGCACTGGAGTATATCGCAACCAGCCAAAACCCATTGTTTTTAACGAGGACGGAACGGATACTCGAAATTTGGATGCTGCTTTCGAAGTCTACACTTCGTGGGGATATTATGATCAAGGCAAGAATAATTATAAGGACGGTTTTCAATCACCTCCGGTCAATTGGGAAATAAACACTAAAGCTAAACAGAAGTTTTTTAGCCGAGTAGCAGAGATTACAGGACAAACTAATCGTCGCAATCTCAAAAGCCACCAGAGCTGAGTATGGCTATAATTGGCATGGTAAAGCATTTTTGTGGAGTCGCTCATATCTTATGTCCTCAGGGCGTCTTTTAACCTTTGCAGCCATTTATATGATATTCCAGAATACCTTATAAGTAGCTCAATAGCTGGAGTAGTTGAATCCTGATTTAGATAAAGGAGAAAATATGGAGATAAAATATTCTGTTATCACCGGTTTTTTGGGGAAACTGCAGGACCGATTTACAGAGTATCAAACCCCGAGAACACTCGAAGAAAAGCTCGAGCTAGCCTCCAAAATAGAGGGACTCCAGGGGGTGGAGGTAATTTACCCATCAGATTTCAGTGACTTTGACAGGTTAAGAAGCTTAATAGAGAAATATAGATTGGGAGTTTCTGCAGTTAACGTGAACTTAAAGGCTGAACCCCGATGGACATACGGATCCCTGACTTCTCCCTCAGAAAAGACGAGGAGAGAAGCGGAGGAGGTTCTAAAGCAAGCAATAGACAGGGTTTATCAATTAGATTGCAACTTAATCACCGTGTGCCTTTTAAATGATGGCCACGATTATCCCTTTCAGGTAAACTATCAAGAGGCTTGGAAAAACTTGATTGAGGCAGTAAAAAGGGTGGCCGACTACAGATCAGATATTAAAGTTAGCCTAGAATACAAAATGAGTGAACCAGTGGTTCGCACTATTATAGGAACAGTAGGCAAAGGTCTACACTTTTGCCATGAGGTCGATAGGGAAAACGTTGGTATAACTCTCGACGTAGGTCATGCCCTTCAGGCAGGTGAAAATCCGGCTGAATCTGTATCGCTCCTGGTTAGCAAAGGTAAGCTATTCTACCTACACATCAACGATAATTTTAGAAATTGGGATTGGGATTTAATTCCCGGGTTCGTCAACTTTTGGGATTACCTGGAACTACTCTTCTATTTAAGAGAATATAACTACCAGGGCTGGATCGCCATGGATGTTTCCCCAAAAAATCTAAACCCGGTAGAGGTCTTCACTACCAGTATTGAATTTATGAGAAACACCGAGCACCTATTGAAAAATATCGACTCCTCCCACGTTTTTCAATTAATGAAAGAAAGGAACACTCCCAAGATTTTCTCCTACCTTCAAAACAAAGCCTTGAATTTGAGCTGATTAGTAGTAGCAAAAAGGAGGACCAAAGAATGAGACTAGGGATTAACAACTCTATATGGGAAATAACTGGCATTGGCTTGTATAAGAGTCTGGATAAGATAAAATCTCTTGGATTTAAGTATGTTGATGTTTTAGCTTACGGGAGTGGTAATCCCCGGACACTGAACCGAGATGAGAGAAGAAAAATCGCCCGCAAATTTCAAGGCCTAGGTTTGACCTCTTCAGGAATGGTAATGCTTGTTCCAGGGAATATTGCTTCTAATGATGCCAAAGAGAGGGAAACGTGCCTTTCTTATCTAAAATCTTGCACCGAATTCCAGGCTGAACTGGGAGGAAAACAGGTCCTCCTTGGATTTGGTGGAGGATGGAAAACTCTCGAAACCAGTCGGGAAGAAGCCTGGGTTAACGCGGTTAATTTTATCAAAGACTACTGTGAGTGGCTTTCTAATTTTGATATTTTTTTGACTTTAGAGCTCGATCCCTCGGTCTATTATGTCATCAATGATACCACTTCTATGGCTAAAATGATCGAGGATGTAGACGCCCCCAATTTATTTGCTAATATTGATATAGGACATCTGGCCATTACCAGGGAACCTCCCAGGACTTTAGAAAAATTAAAAGATAGGGTTCTGCATGTCCATATAAGTGACAATGACGGTAAGACTCACGCAAACTGGATAATTGGCAGGGGAGTAACTCGAGTTCCTGATTATCTACGAAAGCTAATTGAGATAGGAATTGATGAAACCTGTGCTAGATATAATGAGACAGCAGTTGCCTCTCTTGAACTAGGAGAAATTGGGCAGAAGATTCAAGATCCTGATCTATACGTAAGGGAAAGTCTTAAATACCTTTCTAACAATGTTCCTGAGATTACAAAATAGTACTATTCTCGGGTGACCGGAAGCAGGAATTACCATTAAATTTAAGAAGATAGACTCTCGTCCTAAAAGTTAAAGGGCGCAAGTTAAGCCTAAATAAGAGAAAACATGAAGTGGAATTAAACGGTAAAGTTGTCTTAGTTACTGGATCAGCAAGAGGCATTGGCAAAGCCATCGCCCTGAGGTTTGCCCAGGAAGGAGCCAGGGTGGCTCTAAATGATATTAACAATGAAAGTCTGAAAGAGGCGGCAAGAGAAATCGAAAAGGTCGGTAGAGAAAAGGCATCACTTGAGTGATGAGAAGAAACTGTTAGTCTTCTTCCCTCTGGGTGAAGATATTGGCGATGGGTAAGGAGATTTTCGGTCAAGATTAAATCCATCTTTTCTTAAAGCACTAAGGAAGCTTCCTGGCAGCTAGAGAACGAAGTTTTGAATAATCAATTCCGTTCATACAGTGACAGCTACTGAGGGTTCAGAGAAGACCTTTACCTCTTCTTTTGGTTCCTCTGGGATTTTCTCTCCATGCTCGAGCATGCTCTCTACTGTCATCTGAACTACTTCTCTCATATTTTTAAGAGCTTCTTCTTTAGTGTATCCCCAGGTAGCTGCTCCTTTGTCCTCAAGCACTGGACAATGGGCAAAACACCTGTCTTCATCCGGTTCGACTACTACTCTAAAGACATAGGTTTTCATTTCAGACTACCTGCTAGCTTAATTTTTTCAGTTCTCTTTTTAACTCTTTTCTATGAATAATTCTCAAAACGATAATTTTCTGTGTTTCAATGCGGTAGATAACCCGGTATTCTCCAACTCTAAGACGGTAAGTAAGCTCTTTTATTTCTAATTTCTTAATTATTTTGCCTGCTCTAATACTAGGGAAAGGATTATTAGCTAGCCTTTGTAAGGAAGAGCGCAAGCGCTCAATTATTTTTACTTCCAGTCTCTTAACATCCTTCTGGATTGGCTTAGCGTACACTATTTTAAACTTTTTCAATTTTCTTCTTTGATTTTATTATCTCATCTAAACTTATGATCTCTCCCCTCTTGTAAGCTTCCCAGGCTTCGGCTATTGATTCTCTTATTTTCCTACTATGAGAGATAACATAATCCTCAATATCTTCTTCTCCCAACTTTTGCATCAAAACTTTAGGCTTTCCCCAGCAGGTAATAATTATGTCCTGTTTTTCGGTGTCCCTTATAACTTCTGAGAGTTTGGCTTTGGCTTCTCTGAGGGGAATAAATTTCATCGTTCTCCTCCTTGTAGTTATAAATGTGGTGATAATTTTAATTAAATAAACTTTTTTTGTCAAGTGAATTTTGAAAAGCTCTCGAAAAATAAATTTGTCAAGATTAGATGAAAAAGACGCCAAAGTGACGTCAACCTATAATCTAGAAAGTAGATAAAATGAGGGTTTCAGTTTAGAGGAAGGTAGCGAATGTCTTACTATGGGACAGAAGAGGACAAATACGACAAGGTAGAGAGAAGGAAGACGACCATGGTGGTGATCTTCCATTACTTAAGGCTTTTGAGATATTCTATATCCTCATTTAATTTCTTCTCAGTGGGAATATCTGAGAAATCCTCAAGAGAAAGAGTGCATTTATTACCTTTCCAGAAAGAAGTTTCCTGTTCATTTTCTTTTAAAACTGTCACTACTCTCCACTCAACTCCCTCATATCTAAGATGGGCTAATCTTTTCACTACCTCCTCAGGCGTGAATTCCGGAGTAATTATCGTAAACACACTTATTTTTCATCTCTTCTTTTCCTCAAAGCCGGAATTGAGGTAAATAATCAGCATTTGCTTGCAGGAGCTCATCAAGCATCTTGGCAGCATCTTCCCAATTTTTAACTAAGGAGTCATTGACTAAGGCCTGCAGGGCCAATCCTTTGTTGCCAGTCAGAGCAGCCTCAACAATCATCTCTTGATTTGTTATGTGTTTTAAGGTTAACCCAAGTATCCCAGGAGGCAGCTCTCCTACTGAAACAGGATGCACTCCATTTGCATTTGCTAAAGCTGGAGTCTCCACTATCACCTCTGATGGAAGATTGGCAATTTGTCCTCGATTGGGCAGATTCATCATGAATATACTATCTTTCCCATTAGCAATGGCAGAGATGATATCACATGCCTTCTCCCCTGAATACTCCAGTTTTATCGATTGTTTTTCTTCTATTATAGATTGAATTTCTTTTCTGGCTCGTTCCATCACTCTTAATCGATCCTCGATTGTAGTAAGCTTTATTCCATATTTTCTTCCAGCGGAAGTTTTTTCGGTTAAAAAGTGAGGAAAAAACTCGGCCACGTGTCTGTCTCCCTCAGCAGGAAGGCATCCAAACATTTTGAACAACTCAAATTTCAAAATATTATTGTCTTTAAATGGATCCAGGCTTTGCCAATCCAAACTATCGACCTGTTTTTTTAATTTTTCTTCCTCTCGTTCGATGTATTCCTTTAAAAGAGGAAACCCCTCCTTATTCTTTACCTTCAGCTCGAGGATCCAGGAAAAGTGGTTTATCCCTGCTGTTTTTACCTGAATCTCTGAATCTTTTTCCACTTTGAAAATCTTTTTGAGGGTTCGCAGAACCAAAAGAAGTTCGTGACAAAGACCTACAGTCTTAATGCGTGTTGTTTTGTTTATTGCTCGACAGAGCGTGCTCATAGGGTTGGTGTAATTAAGGAGCCAAGCATCCGGGCACAAGTGTTCCATTTTTTTTGCAATCCCCACCACTACTGGAATATTTCTTAGCGCCCTGCTCAGTCCTCCTGGACCTACTGTATCTCCTACCGATTGGTAAATACCGTATTTTAAAGGTATCTCTAAATCATATCGCATAGTGTCCAGCCCACCGGTAGAGATAGATAAAATAACATAATCTGCATCCCGTAGGGCCTCCCCCAGTGACGTGGTACCGATCAAGTGAAAATTCCCCTTTGCTTCTCTAATTATTTTCTTGCCTAAGCGGTGCATGAGACTTAAAGCTTCCTCGTCTATATCATGAAGGCAAATTTGGTATCCTTTAAGCTCATCGGTTAACATAAAGTCTACAAGAATTTTGGGAGTCCATTGGAGACTCCCCCCTCCAATTAAAGTGATTTTTCTTCTTTTCATATGATCTCCCCCTTGTTTATTTATTCTTTAGAAAGGGATTACAACCAAACTCCTTTTTATCTATCAAGTCCTTCCTTTAAATTAAAAAATCTTACCTGATTCTCATACATCAAATTCTTTACTGCTCTTACCCCACCATCATGCGAGATCTGTCCGGTTGAAATGAGCTTTCCCACCGCTCTACAGATTACTCTATCAAAAACCTCAAACCTGCTTCCTTCCGAGAGAATCTTTCTTCCATCACCGACAGGACCTGCACTGGAGGTAAGTAGAGAGGAGCCGGCAGTATGAAGTAGATAGTGCTCCATCACATAAGGAGCATCATTATGCCACCAGGGAAATCCGGAATGGACATTGGGAAATGCTCTCTCTAATGCTAAGTTAGTATGGGAAAATATCTGGTTCATTGAATAAAGTACAAGATGTTCTTGTTTGTCACTTTCCCCACTAAAAAACCTTGACAGCAAAGGTTTTAAGCTTTCAACAATATTGACATTTTCCGCTGCAACATCACCTCCAACATCGGCTCCCCAGTTTTTAAACAAATACTCATTTGCATTCCTAACAGCTCCATAATGTATTTGAGTAACCATACCCTTTTCTTGATTCATCTCACAAAACTTGTGCATCATGTATGAGATGAATTTTTTCGTTTCAGGAGATTTTATGTCAAATTTTTCTCCTTCCTCATATGCTTTTCTAAAAATCTGCTCTGCCCTTCTCTGGCTAACTTCCAGTCCATAGGGCTCCGGAAAGGCATGATCGGTTGCCCTTGCTCCCATTTTAGCAAAATAGGTGTGCCTTTTCCTTAAAGCCTGAAGGAAGCCTTTAAGAGTTGTATCTTCTCCAGTTAACTGGCAGATTTCCTCAACCTTTGACCTCCAACTTCCATCAAAGATATTGCAGCAAGCATCTGGCCTAAAAGTAGGCAGAAAAGTAATGCCATCTATCTTTTTGGCCATTTTATGATAAGTTAAATCATCTGCAGGATCATCAGTCGTGCAAATAATTCTTGCTTCCGCTGTTTTAAGTATCGTCTGCGGCAGCATATCTTTCTGCTTTAAACACTCCTTTGTTAGTTTCCATATCTTATCTCCTGTCTTGGCACTTAATAGATCTTCAATCCCGAACAATCTCCTTAAGTCTAAATGCAGCCACTGGTGAACCTGACTTCCCTCAAGGTCAGGGAAAACCCTACTTAGGGCCATCCACTTGTCATAATCTGAAATATTAGGATCTCTTGTAAGAGCTTGAGAAAAACCTGGAGATTTTGCCGCCAATTGAATGATGTAATGATCACAATTGGCGTATTCTCCTCTTGTCTCGAGAACCTCAGCCCTCCAGATATTGGGAAAAGGCTTATTTTCTACGATCTGCCTTAAATTGAGGTGGGTATGCACATCAACAATTCCAACTTTTCCTCTAAATGGAACTGCCACATCATGGTATAGTCTTACCCCCTCAGGTGTATCCAGCAGCCAATTAGAACCTAGAAATTTTTCCTTCTCTGCTATCCTTAGTGATTGCAAGATAGACTCCATTCCAATCCTTGGCTTTCTCATCGACAGGCTCCTTTTCATCCCCTTTGGGGATTGATTTGACCCTGTCAGGAATACTAACAACTCTAACCTATTTTGTCCAACTTTAGGGGTTCACTCCATATCTCCAACATAGCTTTTATATTCTCTAGAGGAATATTCCTCTAAGCTACAGATTAGACGTTCCTTATCTTTCTAAAACCCACACCAGCATCTTCCCTGGACTCCGATTTGCCCAAGCAAAGTAAGGGATAGCAGTAATTTCTAGAGGCTCTTTTTTCACCTTCTCTTCTTTTCGATAGGGCCGATACAGCTTTCCTTGCCAGCTAGATAGATCCTGGACTGATGCCTCACCTTTGAGCACTACCACCTCTCCTAAAAGGCCAGATTCAAAATGAGGAGTGAGCTCTGTATCCGGGGAAAGCAGAATATCAAAAACATCAATACCAGGATGATCCTCTGCTTCAATGCAGTAGATCATAGGTCCGCGGGAGATTGCCAGACGAGCATTATTGCTGGAGTGAGGACGGGTCTGTAAAAACTCCACCGGTATAGGTATATTCAGCTGCACCTCGTCCTCGCCCTCCCACGTGCGACTTATGGGAAGATAAGAGGATGGCGTAATATCTCCTGCCATAGATTTGCCATTCACCAGAACTTCTGCCTCCTGGCACCAACCAGGTATCCTCAGAAAAAGTGTGAAAGAAGTCTCTTTCTCAGAAGATACTTTTATGCTAATCTCTCCACTCCAAGGATAATTTGTGTGCTGGTTTAAGGTTACCTTCCTATCTTTATCTAAAGTGATAGCTGTCTCACTTTCTCCGTAAAGATGAATCCATACGCCTTCCCCGGACACACTGTAAAAATAACCTCCGAGGGAAGACAGTAGCCTGGCCACATTTGGGGGACAGCAGGCACAGGGAAACCAACTTGCTCGCCTGTGATCCTTATCTGCTTGCAGGGGATTCTGGTAGAAGTATTTCCTCCCATCAAGGGAAATTCCAGATAAGAATCCATTGTAAAGAACTTTCTCCATTATATCAGCATACTTTGCATCACCTGTTAAATGAAGCATCCGGTGGTTCCAGAAAATATTCCCGATGGCAGCACAGGTTTCTGCATAAGCCCTGTCATTGGGAAGCTCATAGTTTTTGCCAAAGGCTTCCCCTTCATAGCGGCTCCCAATTCCTCCTGTTGCGTACATTTTTTTCTGAACCATGTTCTCCCAAAGCCTGTTTAAGGTAACCATCAGGGCCTTATCTTTAGTTTCCCTGCAAACATCAGCAGCCCCGCTCATAAGATAAACAGCGCGAACAGCATGGCCGATAATCTCTTTTTGCTCTGTAAACGGGAGATGATCCTGACGGTACTCGTCTCCCCCGGCATATCCTTTCCCCCGCTTCTCTATAAAAAACCTTGCTGTATCAAGGTAGCGTTTTTCTCTCCTGAGGTGGTAGAGCTTTACTAGGGCAAGCTCAATTTCCTCATGTCCTGGAGCACTTTGTTTTTTGCCAGGACCAAATGTGTAGCAGATAAGATCTACAAAACGAGTAGCAACATCTAAGAGATTCGTTTTTCCTGTTGCAAGATAATGGGCAACTGCTGCCTCAATAAGATGACCTGCACAGTAAAGCTCATGTTTTACCGGAAGATCAGAGAAATGTTCCTTCTTCTCTAAGGTAAAGTATGTATTAAGGTATCCATCCTCTTCCTGAGCATCAGCGATATCTTCTATGAGCCTGTTTACTTTCTCCTCCAGTTTTTTATCAGAATGAGTTCCAAGAGAGTAGGAGGCTGCCTCAACCCACTTGTAAACATCCGAGTCGTTGAAGAAGAAGCCTTCAAACTTGCCACCTTTTTTCCCAGATGTCCGGCGAAAATTATCTACGCATCCGGCCTTCTCTATCTGCTCGTATTGATAATCTAAAACAACATTTCTGTTGATCCTGACTCGATCTCCCCAAAAGCCACTCTTTATCTTCACATCCTTCCAGGAAACAGCTTTTAAATAATTTATGGGCATGGACATATCTTACTCTCCTTGCTTAATCAGTTTTTTAGTCTTTTTTATACTTCGGATTTTTCACAACTTTTTGCAAATATTATTGTTTGAGAAGAATAAAAAGTTTTGTTAAAGAGCTTTCATCATATCAAGATGCTTACCTGCCACCTAACCTTTGAGGCCAGATAAAGTGATGCCCTTGACGAAGAATTCTTGCGCAGAGAGGAATACAATAATAATGGGCATTACGCTGAGGACACTCGCTGCTATGTCTCTGATATTCCCATAAGCTCCTTTGCAAAATAATAAAAAAAGGATAGGCAATGCAGAAAAGCATTACCTATCCCTTTAGAATTTAGCTTATCTAAGCTGTCTTTCTTACAAGAAAGAGCTAAAAATATCCTCCGACAGAGAGAGTTGGACACTCTTTCCACCCTTACATTCTCCTTAACGAGGAAATAATTTTTTCTTTAGCTTCTCTTACCATTGTTCTCAATTACTTTTTTGTACCAATAGGCACTTTCCTTAAAAAATCTTTTTTGAGTAGTATAATCCACATAGATCAGTCCAAAACGCTTGGAATAACCATAAATCCACTCGAAATTATCCATTAGTGACCAAACAAAATACCCTTTTAACCTTACATCTTCCTCTATGGCCTTATGAGCAAAAGAAAAATGTTCTTTTAAGTAACTTATTCTTCGGTCATCCTGTGTCTTACCCTCTTTGTCTAATTTATCCTGAAAAGAAGCTCCGTTTTCAGTTATATAAATAGCATTAGGACAGTAGTTATCCTGAACTCTTTTTAAAATCTCATAAATCCCCTGAGGATAAATCTCCCATCCCATATCTGTGTATTCAGCTCCCTTGGGTTTCAAGAGGGTGAGTTTTAAAATCTTCTCCTTAGGATTAGCCTTAACTACTGAGCGGGTGTAGTAGTTTATTCCAAGAAAATCTATTTTTCTTGAGATAATGCTCATATCTTCTGGCAGAATTTTAGGGACCTTATCCTGGTAATAATCCCACATATCAGCAGGATAACTACCTTTAAAAATAGGGTCTAAAAACCAGCGGTTAAGAAAACTATCAAATATTTTTGCTGCCTTTATGTCATCTTCTTTTTCTGAGGCAGGATAAGCTGGAGAAAGGTTAAGAGTAATTCCTACTTTGGTATTTTCATCTCCTATATCTTTTAAAACCTCTAAAGCTTTACCATGAGATAAAAGAAGATGATGGCAGACCTGGAGGGCTGTGGGAAAATCCATTATCCCTGGTGCATGAGTGCCAAAGGCATGTCCTAAAAAAGATACTACCCAGGGCTCATTATGGGTAATCCAGTGATGAACACGATCTCCCAATTTGTGAGCTAATATTGCTGCATAATCTGAAAAATGCCCTGTAGTATCATTATTTTTCCACCCACCTTTCTCCTGAAGAGCCTGGGGGAGATCCCAATGGTAAAGAGTGATAAAAGGCTCAATATTTGCCTTAAGAAGCTCATCTACTAAACAATCGTAAAAACCAAGACCAGCTTCATTTATCTTTCCTTTCCCTTCCGGGATAACTCTTGGCCAAGATACTGAGAAACGATAGGCTTTAAGGACTATCGTTTTCATATTTTCTACATCTTCCCTGTAGCGATGGTAATGATCACAGGCTACATCCCCAGTATCTTCTCCTTGGATTCTTCCCGGGATATGGGAAAATTGATCCCAAATAGACTCTCCCTTCCCATCCTCAGTGCAGGCTCCCTCAATTTGATAAGAGGCGGTTGCCGCACCCCATAAAAAATTATCAGGGAATTTAAGGATTTTTTCTGCCATAATAAGCTCCTTAATCTATGTTGTATTTTTCTTTAGATTCAAAAAATTAACTTTATTACTGTATTTTGAGATGCACAGAAAGATATTTATTCTCATTTCACACTTCCAGCCATTAGGCCACTTTGCCAGTATTTCTGAAGATACAAGAATAGACCAATCATAGGTAAAACAGAGATGACTGCTCCAGTGAGAATAATTGTGTAAAGTAATTCACCCCCAAACCCAGAAGTACTGTTCCATACCGCTAATCCCAGTATAAAATGAAAATCATGGACACGCTCGTGTAAAAATTAGCACTACGTAATCTTAACATTTTTTTTCCTCCACTTTAAAATGAGTTTAATCTTAATCTGTATCGGTCTATTTACTCTCTCACCCCCTTTCTGACCTTATTTAGCTTCCTAATTTTCCTATAAATCCCGACTTTCGTCAATAGCACATTGAGGTTGTGGAAAGTATTGAGTTGTGCCTCATTCCTGTAAATCTCGTTTCTGTAATAGATGTGGCAGGATTCTTACCGATAAATGGGTAAAAAAGATTAATTCCCTCTTTCCCAATGTTTCTTTTCATCATCTTTGTTTTACCCTTCCCAAAGAGTTAAGAAAGCTTCTCAAAGAGTACAGGTTTTTGCTTAACTGTCTTTTCACTGCTTCTAAGGAGACGGTTCTGTCTTTTTGTAAAGAAAGAAAGTTTCTTCCGGCCGGGAGGGAAGAGGTATAAGTTTTCGTCTTTGTCTACTAAATGCGAATCTAAGTAAGTGTAGGTTATTTAAAATAGGGCGTCAAGCCTATCAATCGAGCTCTAGAGCTATAACTGTATCGATAGGATTTAGGGCCTTGAGAGGCAACTTAACAATCGTACGTCCTTGCTTTCGATTGGTAAACTCAGCCTCTTTACGAAGGGATATTTTTTTATTTTATCAAAGAGTTCTTTATCTAAATAGAATTCTTCAGATATTCGCCCTTTTTCCTCCAAGTTTTTACCCTCTTCGCCCAGCTTACCTCTTATTTACCAATTTTCTATCTGCTTTTCAGTGGAAAAACTGAGTTCCTAAACCACCTCTCTATCTTTTCATATCTACTACGCCTATTTCTTGAGATTACTGAGTTTCCTATACGGCGAGACTAAGCGGGAAGAGGCAGGGAACAGTTTTGTCTTTGCCGGAAGAATCACTTAATCATTACCCTTCTGGTGGAACTCCAACGGGATTTACTGAGTATTTACCTAATAATGCCTACCTTGCTAGTTAAAAAGTTGTTGCCAGTTTTTGTGCTCGGCCGCTCTTAGCAGACTCATAGGCCTTGGCTATAATCTCAAGAACATGACGGCCATGTTCAGCGCTAATTATTGGTTCTTTACCCTGGTTAATGCAATCAACCAAATGCTCAACTCCGTCACCGAGAGAATATGTTTCCTCTGCTCGGACTGCAACTGGCGTGCTCCAGCCTTTTAGACCAAATTCTTTCTTTTTTGCATAGAGCCCCATAGGTGGGCCTTCACCATAGTAATAAGGATTTAAGGTAACTGTTCCCTCACTGCCAAAGAATTCTATGGCAGGACTTTTGGTTGCTTGCATACAGAAAGTTCCATCTACATAGGCAAAAGTTACATCACCAAAGTCTAAAAGCATCAAAGTGTTATCATCTACCTCAACTTTTATTGTCTTGCCTCTAGCTGTACCTCCTCTAATGATACGTTCAGGAATAGCTATTCCTGAGAAGGCGGCGACTTTCTTAACCGGTCCTAAGATTCCTGTAATGGCATGGAGAGAGTAGACAGCCAGATCAAAAAGGGGTCCTGCGCCCTTTTTGTAAAACCAGGTAGGATCTGATGAGTATTCTTCCCATAAGGCTGGCCCGGCACTGGAACTATGTGCACACACAAAACATACCTTACCAATAGTCCCCTTATTAATGATTTCTTTTGCCTGCTCAACGGCTAAGCTTAGCATGACCGGTGGAGCAGATGCTATCTTGACATCAGCCTTGGCTGCTTCTTTAATTAAGGTATCTGCTTCCTCGAGGGTAGTTGCCATAGGTTTTTCAGTATAGACATGCTTTCCTGCCTTTATGGCAAGCAGAGAAAAAGGTGCATGGTGAAGCATATCTGTTAAGTTAATCACGACCTCGATGTCTGCCTTCTCGAGCATCTCACTATAGTCAAGGTAGTACTCCTTTGCTTTAAATTCTTTTGCTGCCTTCCTCGCTCTTTCTTCAGCAGCATCACAAACAGCTACCAGGTCTATCTTTTCTTTTGTTAATGAAGCTATATCCGGTAAATATGAACGAAAAGCAACATCACCACATCCAACAACACCAATTTTCACCTTTTTCATTCCTTTGTTCCTTTTCTCAATTTTTTCCTTTTTTTAAAATCTCTTATTCAAAGCTACATTCTAATCTCGGAGTATATAGACAGTCAAAAATCGGAAGGTTGCTTCTGAAATCATTTTATATATATCTTTTTAAAAATTTTACCCCTCTCGGCACAGCAAGTAACTCATCCTCTTCCCCTTCATATTCAACAGAGATAAAACCCCTGTAATGTGCTCTGTTGAAAATCTCAAAAATTTTGTCATAGTCCTGTTTATGATCTTCTCCTTTCTGGTCTAACTCATAGAGTTTAGCATGGACAAAGACAGCTAAGCTAACTACCCTTTCAACAGCTGGATATCCGTTCAGCTTCCCTGTCTCTACTATGTAGTCGCCTGTATCCAAGGTTACTTTGAGCCATTCAGAGTCAACTTCTTTTAAGATTCTGAGTAGATCGTCTACCGACGTTGTGAAAGCATGATGATTGTGATTTTCTAAACCTGAGACAATGCCAGCTTCTTTTGCATATTCGACGCTTTCTTTCAGACAATTTATCATCTCGGGCCATAATTGACTCTTCTCGCCTTCAGGCCAACCAGAGAAAATGCGCAACACAGGAGCTCCAAGATAATAAGCTATGTCAACCCACTGTTTTACCTTTTTAACTTCTTTTTTTCTTTTTTCTTGTGTGTCTTTTCCAAAATTATTGCTGACTGATACACAAGCGATGGTTAGACCAAGGTCTGTGGTAAACTTCTTGAGATTATGCAAATACGCTCTTTCGGTTGATGGAAAATGTCCATCCAAAAGCTCAATGCCATCAAGCACTAGATCTTTAGCGCACTTCTCTATCCACTCAAGTTGGTTTATCTTACCCTTTTCAAATGTTCTATGAAAAGACCAGGAACTACATGATAATTTCATTTGTGTTGCCTCCTTCTTTCAATTTCACTTTTTGCCTTTCACAGAATGTGCCTATATTAAAGAATCCAGAGGAGCTCCAGTGGGAAACGCTATCAATGCCGGAGTTGGAGTGAGTATTTTCGAAGAGGCACTACAAGGAACTGGCCGAGGTAACCGGATATACCTAAAGAAAAGAGAATATCTTACTACCCAAAATCCCGGCGGTAGCCAAATTAATAATGCTTAGCTTTGACAAGAGTCCTAAACACACCGAAGCGGCTGTCTAATCCTCTCATTTGCAGGGTGACATTTTCGGGTTTAAACGTTCCGACCTCGGTTATTATTCCGGTTATTAACTCGGGTGGAGTGAGATCAAAACCTTCTTCTAATTTGACCTGCTTGCTACTGACTCGGGGATTAAATTTGAGCGTCTCACAAACTACGTAAAATGGTAGTTTGCCTTTAGCTGACAGGGCAAGCTCATAGGTAGGCATGCCATTAACGAGGCCACCATCCCGAAGTACAGAATCAGCACCCACCAAAACTTTCCTTACCTCACTTATACAATCCTTTATGGCAACATCAGGAACGATGCGAGCAAAAATTTTCTGTCGGCAAAGCTTCTCCGCCATTATTTTACCATAAGATCTATTTTTGTACTTGGATTCTAAAACCCAAACCCGAACTTTTTTTTCACCTCGATGGGCTATCCTAAAGACCTCTTTAATAGTTGAGCTGTAGCTGCAAGTCATTATCCTATCACTGTCTTCGATTATTTCGGCTCCACGAGTGGCTGCTTTTTCAAGGCAAAGTTTAGAGGATCTTTTAAGCTCCTCTGTTTTAGAACAGGCAAAATCCCTCAAGAAATCGAGTTCTTTTCCCTTAGACACCTGGAATACTTCATAGATGAGCCGCGCTGTGATGTTGGCTATAGGAGCCATACTAGGGCGCGCCTTTATGAGCCTTGCTCCAACATTTTTTAGTCGTTCAAGGAAATTGTTCTTTGAGCCCGAACCTTTTTTTATTACTAATTTCAACACTTCTAGAGCTTGTCTAGAAAGCTGGCTGGCTCCATGTACCCGATCAGTCTTAATCTTCTCAATCCGCCTGGCAACTTCCCTCATAACATCAGTTTTCATTCTCCACCCTTTCCCAGGTCTCTTTTAATTTTGGCACGGTAGAATATTTGACAATATCTTGCGGAAGTATCCACTTTGCTTCCTTGTGTTCCCAGTCGATTCTGAGCCTGGTGGGGTCTTTAACTCGAAATCGGTAAGGATGAACGATCCATTTTCTTCCCAGATCCTCGTCCATGACTTCCAAAACCTTGCCTTTTTTTATTAGCTCAAGATCGACCTGAGAAAGACCTGTTTCTTCTTTTATCTCTTCCAGTGACTGCTCAAAGGAGGTGTTTCCTTCTTCTATGTATCCGCTCACCCCGGCCCATTTTCCCTGGTAGGTACCAACCGCTTGGCTTCTTCTCAGGATTAAGATTTTATTATCGTATTCAAGAAAAGAGGTAACCACGTGTTTTTCTTTCATAATCGATATCCTTAAGAATAGTGCTTTAATAAATGGTGTTTTAACATTGAGAGAGCTTGCTCCACCGCGCTTTGCTTATTCTGAAGTCTCGTTCCCTGAAACTGACATTTCCTGGAAAGAGTCCCCCGTTTGGAGGAGAGCCCAATGTAAAATAATCCCACTGGTTTTCCCGGTGTGGCTCCAGTGGGGCCAGCTATACCGGTGGTTGAGAGAGCTACATCAACACCTCTTTTTCTTCTTATTCCAGAGGCCATCTCTTCGGCAACCTGAGAACTTACCGCTCCGTGCTTCTTTAAAGTTTCCTCTTTAACGCCTAGTTCTTCTTCTTTCATGCGGTTGCTGTAGGTAACCATACCTCCTTCACAATATTCGGAACTTCCGGAAACATTGGTTATCAGATGAGTCAACAGGCCCCCCGTGGCTGATTCGGCAATAGTCAGGGTGAGTCTATGCTTCTTTAAGAGCCTGCCAATTTCTTCTTCCAAAGACATTTTTTACCTGTCCTTAGAGAATATCACTCTATTTTATGATCTCTTCCAACTTCTTCCCCACTTCTGCAAGCCGCTGAATGTAAGGCTTTAATTCTGATCCATAAAATTCCTTGATGGGCTTTGAACTCTTTATTTTCTCTATAATGGGATGATGTCTTTTTAAGAATCTATCAAAGCCTTTTTCCAAGCCTTCCACGTAAGATTTAAGATCGTCAATCATTCTCCGAAAATCTTTTTCATCGTCCACGTAGGTGCCTCCTTAATTTATATTTTAGCCCATCGTGGTAATAACACAAGCCGGAGGCCATCGACACCTTTATCTATCCTCAAAGAAAGCTACCAGATCATGGGGATGAGGAGGACAGCCTGGAATGCACTCACCCTTTTCTCGAAATTTTCTGGTGCAGAGGCCAATATTGACCAGCTTTCCCTCAAATTTATCCGGAATCTTAACCTGCTGACCAAAGATCAGGGTATAGCCATCAAGAAGACCAAGCCTACCTTTGCTTTCCATGTAATCAGCAATAACGGCTTGCATGGTGTTTCTACAGCCACTACAGGCACCCTTTTCATAAATTTCAATTCCTTTTTCTCTGTAGGCCCTAAAATCTAATTTCAGCCGTTCAAAGGGCCTTTTTACTTCCTCGATACAAAGACCCACCACCCCAATCCGGGAAAGGTCAGCACATCCCAGTCCTTGCTCAAAAGCCAGCTTTACGTATTCTATCTCTGAGGGATCAATCCCCATCACGGCTGCTGCCACCGAGTCGGCAGCCACAGTATCGAAAGAAGAGATAATTATTCCGAGATTTACCGGGGTTCCACGAGCAGGTCCCATTCCTTCCATACCCACGGTACCATCTAAGACGGTAACCTGAGGTAAAACCAGTTTATTTAAGTCCACAATGGACTGGGCCAGTCCCCATTTGTGAAATCTCTTTTTATCTTTTTCCTGGAGCACCCCCTTCATATTTTTCAGTCCTAAGGTTGCCGGAAAGACATCATGAGTTTTCATTACCGGAGCATTAATAATTACATCAGCTTCTATAACAGCTTCGGGAATCTTTAGTCTTCTAAAGACCTTTCCCTGAGGTATTCCCATATAGATGGTCTTGGTTTTTTTTAAGTTGACCAGATCTGCCCCTATTCTGGTGGAAAGCTCGCCCAATCCTGTGACGGCAAAGACCTCCTCCGTTTTAGACCCTACAGCAGATCCATCAGCTATAGTTACTTTCCGTGCTCCGGCCTCTTTTGCCAGCTCACATAAAGCTCTAATCACATGGGGACTGGTTATTGCTCCCGTGGTATAATGATAGGGTCCAATAAGGTTTGGCTTCACCAAAACCCTGTCACCTGGGGAAACTAAGCTATCCAGCCCTCCAATCAGATCAAGAGATTTCTTAACTGCTTTTCTCACACCCAGGTAATCATGAATCTTCTGGCATTTAGCTATGGAAACCTGTGGTTTATTCATTACCTCATATTCCCCCTTGCCAAATAGCTGATTATCCCATTTTATCATTATACGAAAAGATTAGAAATTTGCAAAAAAGCGAACCCACCTTGCCTTAACTAGATTCTTCCATATAATCAAGCACATTCCCCGAGGATTTCTTGACTTTTCATGGTCGACTCACTATAATTGAACGGATTAGGGGCCAGAGACAGCATTTAAAGTAAAAGCTCGAAATAAGAGCTTAAGAGAAAATAGAACTACCTCATAATTCAGGATGAACTTTCAGGATATTATATCTACCTTAGAGGATTTCTGGAAAAAACAGGGTTGTTTGATCTTTCAACCTTACGATGTGGAAAAGGGAGCCGGAACTTTTAATCCAGCCACCTTTCTAAGGGTCCTGGGGCCTGAGCCCTGGAGAGTGGCCTATGTGGAGCCATCCCGACGTCCGGCTGATGGACGCTATGGGCAAAATCCTAATCGGATGCGACTCCACTATCAATACCAAGTAATTCTCAAGCCCTCCCCTGATGATATCCAGCCTATCTATCTGGAAAGCCTCAAAAAATTAGGCATTGAACCTCTTCATCATGATATTAAATTCATTGAGGACGATTGGGAATCTCCCACTCTGGGAGCATGGGGCTTGGGATGGGAAGTGAGATTGGACGGTATGGAAATTAGCCAGTTTACCTATTTTCAGCAGACAGGAGGATTTGATCTGAAACCGATCTCCGTTGAGCTCACCTATGGTCTGGAGCGCATAGGAATGTGCCTGCAAAGGGTGGAAAATGTGTGGGAGCTCCAGTGGAATTCTCACATTAAATACAAAGATCTTCAATATGAAAGTGAAGTGGAATTTTCCCGCTATAATTTTGAGGAGGTGGAGGCCTTCACTCAATTTAAACTTTTTGGGATCTATGAGGCCGAAGCAAAAAGGCTTCTTCAAAAGGGACTCTGCCTGCCAGCCTATGACTACGTCCTCAAGTGCTCTCATACCTTTAATCTACTAGATGCTCGAGGGGCCCTGGGAGTTGCCGAAAGGGAAAGACACATCAAAAGAGTACGTCGCCTGGCTAATAGATGTGCTAGTCTTTACCTTCAGAAATCGGGTTCGCCAATTTCTGGTAGCTGATATACAGCGACGGAGGGGAAGAGTCCCGAGATATTCCTAAGGTATAAAAATTTCAATAATTTCTCTGAATTGTTACCAAGCAAACCTTGGCAGACCAGATATCAGAAAAAAAGAGGGGAGCAGGCTCGACTTGCCCGAGCGAAGCGAGAGTCGGCTTTGCCGATCGAGCCGTCGAGGGGGGATATTTCCCCCCTCGAGCATCTCAAAGAGGCGAGCAGGTGCCTAAGACAGCATTGTTAGAGATAGGGGTGGAGGACCTACCACCCTCTTTCGTTGGTGAGGCTTTCAGGCAGCTTAAAGAAAAAGGGGAGGAGCTTTTTGCCTCAGCCTATTTGGATTATGAAAGAATCAATACTTTCGGCAGTTCTCAACGGCTGGTCTTTCAGGTAGTGGGTCTATCTTCTCGCCAGAGAGAGCGTTTTGACAAAGAAATGGGTCCTCCTCAAATCATGGTTTTTGATGAGGCAGGAAGACTTACCCCCAAAGGCAGAGATTACCTAAAAGCTAAAGGGACGAAAAAAGAAGATCTAGGGATAGAAAAACTAGAAAAAGGAAGCTATGTTTACATAAAAAGAAAGAAAATTAGTCAACCCACAGAGAAGCTTCTTTCCTCCCTTTTCTGTGAGCTCATCAGATCTATACATTTTCCTAAATCTATGAGATGGGGAAGAGGAGATTTTTCATTTGGACGGCCTGTTAGATCTATTTTAGCTTTGTTTGGGGAAAAGATGGTAAGATTCAAGATAGCCGGAATTTCCTCGCATAGAAAAGCGAGAGGGCATCGTTTCCTCTCTCCTTCTTATTTCTCGGTACCTACCCCTCAGGAATACTTTCTCCTTTTGAAAAAAAATTACGTCATAGTGGACCCGGAGGAACGCAAAAAGCTGATCCTTAGGCAGATAAGAAAAATAATCTCTTCCTTAAGAAAAAATTATCCCCGGGCAAGAATTTATGAGGATGAGGATCTTTTGGAGGAGCTAGTCTATCTGGTTGAGTATCCTACTTTATTTAAAGGAGAGTTTGATCAAAGATTTCTCTCTCTTCCTCAGCCTGTCCTGAAAGCTTGCTTGAGAGATTATCAGAAGCATTTCTCAGTGGGAGATGGGGAAAAAAGTCTTGCCTATTTTGTGGGAGTAAGGGAAGGTAATAAAGATCACTTAGAAGAGGTGCTGGAGGGTAATCGAAGAGTACTTCACGTACGCTTGGCCGATGCCATGTTTTTCCTGGAAGAGGATAAAAAGACTCCTTTAGACAAAAGGGTATCAGAACTTAAAGAGATGATTGCTCAGGAAAAACTGGGTAGTTATTATGATAAAACGATGAGACTGGTAAAGCTTGCTGATAGAATCGCCTCTCATCTGGGACAGAGTAAGAAAATTAAGGAAAAGGTAAAGGAAGCAGCCTATCTTTGTAAGGCGGATTTAGTTACCCAGATGGTTAAAGAATTTCCCTCTCTGCATGGAGTAATGGGGCAGGAATACGCCCTTCAATCTGGAAAAGATTTGGAGGTGGCTCAGGCCATTCTAGAACACAGAATGCCTCGCTTTAGTGGAGATGGACTTCCTCGCACAGAGGAAGGAGCAATCCTCGCTTTAACAGACAAGGTTGACACTCTGGTAGGTTCCTTCTGGGCCGGATTTATTCCCTCCGGAGCAGGGGACCCCTGGGGTTTGCGAAGAGAGGCACAGGGAATAGTTGAGATAATTTTAGATAAGGAATGGCAAATTAGTTTAGACTACCTGATTAGAGAATCTTTAAAGCTTTACCGAGAAAAAACCACCGGCATTGATCTCAAAGTTAAAGAATTCCTCCGGGCAAGAATTGTCGGCATTCTTAAAGAGAAAGAAGTTAAAACAGAGCAGGTTAAAGCCGTCTTAAAGGCTGGTTTCGACAATGTTGTTGATGTGGTTAAAAGAGGGGATGCTCTTCGCAGTGCTGCCACCAGATCAGAATTCAAAGAAGAGGTAATAGCCATCGTGAGGTTGGTCAACATCTTAAAGCAAGCCAAAGAATGGGGGCTCAGGATTCCTGAACACGTAAGAGAAGAGCTTTTGGAAGAAAAAGAGGAAAGGAATCTTTATCTCCATTGGAAAAAGATCGAACTCCAAGTTGAAAAATTGTTAAATGAGCAAAGTTATCCGCACGCCTATCAAATCCTTTCTACTTTGACGCACTCAATTCATGACTTCTTTGAGGGAGTTTTAGTGATGAGCGAAGACCAAAACTTAAGATTAAATCGTCTTTCTCTTTTGAGTAAAATAGGAAAAACTTTTCTCTCCATAGCTGATTTCACCAAACTCCAGGTAAAATGATTATAGTCAAAGGAACCATAAAATGGCTCTGGTAGGGATAGAAATTTATCCTACAGGTGGAATGGTATACATAATCTCCAAAAAGACGAATCTGGAGAAAGGAGATTGGTGTCTTTACTCGCTGAGAGAAGGAATGGGAATGGGGAGGGTAAAATTTATCTGTCCAAGTAGCGGAAAAGCTTCTTTTCTAGGCGGAGAAAAAATAAAAAAAGCGACCCCGGAAGACAGAGCAGAATTTGAACGTCGGCACCAGATTGAGAAAAAATCGTACCGAATAGCTTTAGAGAAGATCTCTTCTCACAAGCTCTCTATGAAACTAATAGCCACTAAGTACCCTTTAGAGATCAGCCGAATTACCTTTTACTACATAGCCAAAGAGCGAGTAGATTTTCGGGCCTTGGTCAAGGATTTGGCTGCTATTTTTAAAGTGAGGATACAGATGCAGCAGATTGGAGTAAGAGATGAGCCCCAGCTCTTTGGAGGTTGTGGGATTTGTGGTAGGCCTGTTTGTTGTGCCTTATTTTTAGGTAAACATAAAGAAAAGCTCAATTCGGTAAGCCTGGAGGCTGCACGCCTACAGAACCTTCCTTTGACCTCCTCCAAAATATCGGGAATATGTGGAAGGCTTCGCTGCTGCCTGAATTTCGAATATCCTACCTACGCTGTTTTAAAGAAAGGACTGCCCCGGGTAGGAGAAATTGTCCGCTGCCAAGGGGAAAAGGTGAAGGTGATAGCCCAAGATATACTAAAAGGAACCGTGGTAGTAGAGACTGAGGAAGGAATAAGAAAACCATTAACTAAGGAGGAGCTAAAAAATATAAGTTGAAGGCCCTAAGTCTACTTTCAGGAGGCCTGGATAGTATTCTGGCCACAAAGCTTTTACAGCTACAGGGAATTGAAATGGAGGGAGTGTGCTTTGTCTCTCCCTTTTTTGATAGAAAAAAGGCAATCAGAGCGGCCGAAAATCTGAAGATACTCCTCCATACCGTAGATATAGGAGAAGATCTTCTTTCCCTTCTCCTTTCACCTCCCCATGGCTTTGGAAAGGGAGCTAATCCCTGCGTTGACTGCCATATTCTTATGGTCAAGAAGGCAGCACGCTTAATGCGAAAAATAGGAGCACAATTTCTGGTGAGTGGGGAAGTCTTGGGGGAAAGACCGAAATCACAGAGCAGATGGGCTCTTAATGTAATAAATGAGGAGTCGGGCTGGGGAGATTATCTTCTCCGCCCCCTAACCTCTAAAAACTTACCTCCCACCTTTCCGGAAAAAAAGGGATGGGTGAAAAGAGATAAGCTTCTTGGAATCAAAGGGCGGAGTAGAGAGATTCAATTAAGAATGGCTGAATCTTTTGGGATCTCGGACTTTCCCACCCCGGCCGGAGGATGCCTGCTTACCGATCCGGTCTTCTCCAAACGGGTTAAGGATTTATTAGCCCGGGGAAAGCTCAATCTCAATGAGATCGAACTTCTTAAAATGGGAAGACACTTTCGCCTGGAGAATACCACCAAGCTCATTGTGGCCAGAAATAAAGAAGAAAACAGAAAAATTCTCGAGCTGGCTACCCCCGGCGACTTTTTTCTTGAGGTAGTCGATTTCCCAGGGCCGGTGGGACTTTTAAGGGGAGAACCACACCTTATCCTCAAGGCCGCTGCCGCAGTCAGTCGTTACAGTGATGCTCCCCAAACCAGGGTAAAAGTGAAGTATTATCAATTCCCTCATACAGGGGAAAAATACGTTGAAGTAAACCGTGCAGAAGATGAGGAATTGGAGGCACTCAGAATCGGAGGTGGTCAGTGAGTCTTTATATCTTTGATTTAGATGGAGTGATCTACCGGGGGGAAAGGCTTCTTCCCGGGGTAAAAGAGACCCTATCCAAACTCAGAAAAAGGAAAGACCGAGTCTCTTTTCTCACCAATAACTCCACCCTGAGTAGATCCGGTTTTCAAAAAAAACTTACCCAAATGGGGATTGAGGTAAGTCTGGAAGATCTTTTTCCATCCTCCTATCTAACTGCTATTTATCTTGGCCATAAAACTAAAAGAAAAAACAGTAAGGTGCTGGTTTTTGGAGAGGAAGGACTTTTCGAGGAACTGAACCAGGCGGGAATTAAGCTTACTTCAAAAGCAAAGGATGCCGATTATGTAGTAGTTGGAATGGACAGGAAATTTAACTTTGAAAAACTCAAGCTCGCCTATGAAGCTATCTTAAACGGAGCTAAATTTGTAGCTACCAATAAGGACGTAACTTACCCTACAGAAGAGGGGACTATTCCTGCTGTTGGAGCGATAGTTAAAGCTCTCGAGGTTTCCACTCACAAGAGGGCTTTACTTTTGGGCAAACCCCGTCTCTTCGGACTCAAGACCGTAATGAAATGCAAAGGATATACCGCGGCGGATACCATTTTGGTGGGCGACCGGCTGGAGACGGACATCTTAGCGGGCAAAAGACTAAAGGTTGTTACTGTCCTGGTCCTATCAGGAATTACCTTAGAAAAGATGCTACAGAAGGCTCCTTCTTCTCTTAAACCCGATTATGTAATCCAATCCCTCTCTGATCTACCTTCTCTGGTAACTATTCACCGTAGAGTGCGTGGAGATGAATCAAAAAGAAAAAATTAATCAAAACTCTCTTACTCTTAGCGTGCTCTGCGGTGAAATATGATAAGGCTAAATAGTTACCACTGATTTTTAATAGCGAACAGAAAAACTGGTAAATTCTCCTTTATACTCCTCCCACTTGACCTCAACGTCCTCCACCACAGCAGCCGGCGGTCCTTTGTGGCACCAGGCAATCATCTTTCGCACCTTCTGATCTTCTCCCTCAAAAAATGCCTCCACATTTCCATCCCATCTATTTCTAACCCAGCCAGTAAGCCCCAAGCCATAGGCCTGGCTACGGATCTCGGCTCGGAAAAATACTCCCTGTACCCTACCCTTAATCAAGACATGAGCCCTTAGTTTCTTAACTCCCATTTCCTGTAAGCATTCAGCAACTACCGAGGAGATAGACTAAAATCATCATTAAGCCCGCATCAGACCTCGGTCTCTCAGGCTAACATACTTGTCATCACCAATGATGATGTGGTCGAGGAGATCAATAGCCATGGTTTTTCCCACCTCTTGCATCTGCCTGGTTACCTTTAGATCCTCATCGCTGGGATTAGGATCGCCAGAAGGATGATTGTGAGCGATGATTAATCCGGCGGCTAGATACTCTATGGCTGGCTGGAATACCTCCCGGGGATGGACTAAATTAGCAGTGAGGGTGCCAATGGAGATAATCTCATCATGGATAATTTTATTTCTCGTATTAAGATATAATCCACGGAATTGTTCCTTTTTTAGTTTTCTCATATCTTCCAGGTACCGATAGACATCCTCAGGGTTCCTGAGGGTGGGCATCTTGCCTGGCTCCTCCTGAAAGAACCTTCTGCCTAGCTCAAAACAGGCAACTATCTGGCAGGCTTTAACAGAAGGAATACCTAAAGTTTCCATTAGACGGGCCACATTCTTTTCCTGGATTATCGCTTTAGAGCCGTATTCCTTGATTATACGATGGGACAGTTCCAGTACAGTCTCTCCTCTATATCCTGTGTTTAAGATGATAGCCATAAGTTCTGGGGTCTTCAGGACATCGGGACCGTATTTTATCAGCTTTTCCCTGGGTCTTTGATGGGCCGGGAGCTCTTTTAACTTCACCCGATAACGATCTGAGCTTTTCATATTCAGTTCCTTAATCAAAAATAATCACGTCCCCATTTTCTTTATCATTTAGCCAAAGCGATTTCGGTCCTAAAAGATCTTCTACCTCGGAGATTAGGGAGTCGGTGAAACCTACCTTTATCGATTTTGACCTGATGATTGCTTCCCCCCCACCTCTATTGCTGAAATGGAGGTAAATGTTATGTTTTCCCCCATGAGAGCTAAGAATCTCCTTTAATCTAACCAGATTTTCTTTCTCCAATCTATCTTCCTTGAGGTTAATATGGAGATTATGGGTAACATCCTTAATCCTGGAGAAGGGAAATACCTCCTGGGCGATTACCTTGGGGGGGGTACTGGCGGTATCTAGTTTACCCTTAACCAGAACAAGGCTTTCCTCTTTAATGTTAGAGGCGTATTCTTCATAGAGACTGGAAAACACAACTACCTCTATCTCAGATTCTAAATCCTCCAAGGTAAAGAAAACCATTCTCTTGCCTTTTCTGTCCTTCTTCTGGATAATGGTAGTTATAACCCCCATAATCCTTATCTTCTCTCCATCTCTCATCTCGGGTAAATCATCAATGGAGTTGGCCAGGTAATGAGTGATTTTTTTTTGATATTTCTCCAGGGGATGCCCAGTTACATAGATACCCAGAAGTTCTTTTTCCCAGGCCAATCTCCTTGCCTTGAGAGCCTCCTCTATCTGGGGAAATCTCTCCTTAGCCAATGACTCTCCTCTTTTCTCCAGCGCCCCAAAGAATGACAGCTGCCCCTTTTCCCTATCCTGCTGGATCTGTGAGGCCTCCTCAGTTGCTTCATCTATCACGGCCAGGTTCTGGGACCGGTAACCTACCAGAGAATCAAAAGCTCCACACTTGACCAAACTCTCTATTACCCGTTTATTCACCGTCCTAAGATCCACTCTCTGGCAAAAGTCAAAAATGGAACTGAATTTATCCTCTTTCTGCCTTACTTTAACAATGGATGAAATAGCTGTCTCTCCAACATTTTTTACCGCAGTAAGCCCAAAATGTATCTTGTCCCCGGTTACCATAAATTTGGCCGACGATTGATTTATGTCCGGCGGAAGCACCTCTATTCCCATTCTCCTACATTCATTAATATAGGGGACGAGTTTATCAGTATTTTCCCTCTCCGAGGTAAGCAAAGCAGCCATAAATTCAAGAGGATAGTTAGCTTTAAGATAGGCCGTCTGATAAGAGATAAGAGCATAACCGGTAGAATGAGACTTATTAAACCCATACCCGGCAAAATGAGCCATTAGTTCAAAGATTTTGCTAGCCACTGCCGAATCAAGCCCCTTTTCTCGTGCTCCTTGCACGAACTTATCCCTCTGTTCATCCATTAATTTAGGAATCTTTTTGCCCATAGCCCTTCTTAGAATGTCGGCCTCCCCCAAAGTAAAATCAGCCAGTACATTGGCGATTCTCATTACCTGCTCCTGGTAAAGAATGACGCCGTAAGTCTCCTCTAGAATTGGCTTGAGTTTAGGATGGAGGTACCGAACCTTGCTTTGACCACGCTTTCTCTTGATAAAATCATCCACCATTCGGCTATGCAGGGGTCCCGGTCTATATAAGGCGAGAACAGCAATGAGGTCCTCAAATTTTTCCGGACAGAGTTTCTTGAGTAGATCTTGCATTCCTCTACTTTCTAACTGAAAGACCCCTAGTGTTTCTCCTGCTGAAAGGAGCCGGTAGGTTTTCTCATCCTCAAGATAAATTCGATCTAGATCTATCTCTTCTCCTTTCTGCTGCCTGATTATCTCGAGAGTATCCTGAATCACATTTAAGGTCTTGAGACCAAGAAAGTCCATCTTAAGTAGGCCAATGGCTTCCAGAGAATGCATCTCATACTGGGTAGTTGTCTCATTCTTGGGGGTTCGATATAAAGGAGTGTAGTGGGTAAGCCTGCCCGGTGCTATTACTACTCCGGCAGCATGGGTGGAAGCATGACGCGTTAAACCTTCGATACCCTGGGCGATCTCGAAAAGATTCTTTACATCTGAATCTTCTCTAATAAGCTCCTTTACTTCTGTACTCTCCTCTATGGCTATTTTTAGCGGCTTGTTGAAGGGAATAAGTTTAGCAATCCGATCTACCTTGCCATAGGGAATGCCTAATACTCTTCCCACATCTCTTACTGCTGCCCTAGCTGCCATAGTCCCAAAGGTGATAATCTGAGCTACATTTTCCTTTCCATATTTTCTCCTCACATAATCAATGACCTCACCCCTTCTCTCATCCTGGATATCTATGTCAATATCAGGCATGGCGGTTCTTTCCGGATTCAAGAACCGTTCAAAGAAAAGTCCATAAGCAAGAGGATCAATATTGGTTATTCCCAGAAGATAGGCAACCAGACTTCCGGTTGCCGACCCTCTGCCCGGACCTACCAAGATTTTCTTCTCCTTCGCATAGCGAATAAAATCCCAGACGATGAGAAAGTAGGCGGCGTATCCCATTTGGCCAATTATGTTAAGCTCTGCTTCTAATCTTTTGAGCACAGTGGAGGAAGAAGTAGGGTAACGATTAGATATTCCTTCCTGACAGAGTTTTTTCAAATACCCATTTAAATCATAGCCGGAAGGGATTTGATAGCGAGGAAGATGTATTTTCCCTAAATCCAGCTTGAGACTACACTTTTCAGAGATGGCCCTAGTATTGGATATGGCCTCGGGAAGACCAGAGAAAACTTTCCCCATCTCCTCAGGAGAACGAAAGTAAAACTCCGAAGAAGGAAACTTCATGCGATCAGTGTCCTTTAGAGTTTTACCGGTTTGAATGCAAAGGAGGACATCCTGGGTCCCGGTATCTTCTCGGTAAAGATAATGCACATCATTGGTAGCAACGAGAGGAAGAGAAAGCTCACGCGAAAGCTCAACTAGACCCTGGTTGACCCCCTTTTGCTCCTCCACACCCGTGTCTTGAATTTCCAGGTAGAAATCATCCTTATAAAGGTCCCGATAGGAAAGGCAAACCTCTTTTGCCTTATCAAACCGACCTTGCTGAAGCAAAGAGGGAATTTCACCCTTCATACAGCCGGAAAGAACCACCAATCCTTCTTTCTTATGGGAAAGAATCTCTTTATCGAGGCGAGGATGGTAATAAAAACCTTCCAAAAAGCCAACTGTTACCAATTCCATGAGATTCTGATAGCCGCTTTTATCCTTAGCCAGCACCGTTAAGTGATAGGAGATAGTCTCCCCTTTTGCTTTCTTTTTTTTGAATCGGGATAGGGGAGCCAAGTAGATCTCACAGCCCAGGATAGGCTTTATTCCTCTTTTGCTGGCGATTTGATAGAACTCTACCGCTCCAAATAGGTTGCCGTGATCGGTTAAAGCTAAGGCGGGCATATCGAATTTATAGGCCTGATTAACTAGCTGAGAGATGGAAGAAGCTCCATCCAGAAGGCTATACTCGCTGTGGGTGTGAAGGTGGATAAATTCACTCATACCTATCCTGCTTTTGCTTTATCTTACAAGATGACTCAGTCCTTGTCAATTTGACAAAAAAATGGCATGGTATAATATGTGTTCAAAACTCTATGGAGGTAGATAGTAAATGAAGAAAATATGGATAATAGGATTGGGGTTGGTTCTGCTCAGTTTTTTGTTTCTTCCCCAGGTCTGGGGGCAAGAAGAGCCCTCTAAAGAATTTAGATTTGCTCAGGGCCTATATGAAGATGGCAAATTCGGTTTAGCGGCTGTTCAATTTCAAAAGTTCATCGAAAATTTTCCAGAAAATAGAAATTGTGATAGAGCCCAATACTTACTGGGAGCGTGTTTATGGAATCAGGAAAAATATGAGGAAGCCGTCTCTGCTTTTGAGAGGCTCATTCAAAAATATCCCCAAAGCGACTGGGTCGATGATAGCCTTTATCAAGTGGGGGAAAGCTATTATCTCCTGGGAAATTATGCAGAGGCTATCCCTTATTACCAGAGGTTAATTGAAAACTACCCTCAAAGCAACCTCGTGGCCCCCTCCCTTTATTCACTGGGATTCGCCTATGTTGAACAAAAAGAAGATGAGGGGAGCCTGCGAGCTTTTAAGAAACTGCGAAATGAGTATCCTGAATTTAAGCAGATTCCCGAAGTTCAATACATCATTGCTAAGATCCTCTATGATAACCAAAGATATCCTGAGGCTATTAATGAATACTCTACTTTCATCTCTACTTACCCTACTTCAAAATATCGATCTAACGCTTATCTGGAAAGGGGATGGGCTTATTTCGAAGAGGGGAATTACGGCAAAGCTAGGGATGACTTTGCTGCAGTAGGAGCCTTTTTCTGGCTGGGAGAGTCTCTCTATAATCTAGGTCAATATAGAGAGGCAAGGAAGGCTTATGAGAAAGCTTTAGAAAAGCCCGAGCCAACCTGGAAACCACGGGCCTATTATGGCATTGCTTGGACTTATTTTAAGGAAAAAAATTGTCCCCAGGCGGCCGATGCTTTTCAAAAATACATGGCTGCCTTCCCAGATTCACCCAATCTTGCCGAATCCTGGACTCGTCTGGGAGACTGTCTCTATTTCCAGAACAAGTTTTCCTCTGCTAGAGAAAGTTACCTGACGATAGTAAACGATTATCCGCAAAGTGAATTTCTCCCAGATTCTCTTTATGGAATTGCTTACACCTACTTTGATGAGAGAAAATATGAGGAGGCAGCAAATTACTTAGGTCAGCTAATCCAAAAATTCCCAAACTTTGAGTACATCCCAGAAGCAACTTTCTGGTTAGGAAAATCTTTCCTTAACCTTTCCCAATATGGAAAAGCTCTGGAAGCACTCCGGAAGGTTATCATTGATTATCCTGATGATCCACTAGCCGCACGTTCTCAGTATGAGAGTGGGTGGTGTTATTTAAAACAAAACCGGTTTGAGGCTGCCAGAACTGAATTTGAAAAGACCATCCAGAATTACCCTCAGTCTAAGTGGGTCGATAATGCCCTTCTGATGATGGGAAGTAGCCTTTTTAATTTGAAGAAGTTTAGAGAAGCTATTCAGACCTACTCAAAGATAGAGAAAAATTACCCAACTTCAAATCTCGTTCCCACCTCAATTTATCAAATCGCCACCTCTCATTTCAATCTCGGTGAGTATGATGAGGCAAGACAACGGTATCAACGATTTCTAACCCTTTATTCTGAGAACAAAAATGCCCCTGATGCTCAATTGTTCATTGGCTGGACTTACTTTAAACAAACTAAATGGGAACAAGCCAAAGAAGCGCTCCAAAAAGTAATTCTCAATTACCTCCAGGAAGAACAGCTTCATCCAGATGCCTATTATCTTATAGGAGAGTGCAATTATAATGAGGAAAAATATGGAGAAGCTTTAAACACCTTCGAAACCTTGATTGGGAAATATCCAAACAGCGACTTTATTCCTGACGCCTGGCTTAGAATAGGTGAATCTTATGAGCGAATGAATCAGGTAGATAAGTCATTGGAAGTTTTTCGCAAAGTGATAAGAGACTATCCCAATTTTGAGAGAGCTGATTATGCCCAGTGGAAGATAGCCATTCATTTTCTAGGAAAAGAAAGGTGGCAGGAGGCCGTTTCAGAGCTGGAAAAGCTTATTAATAATTTCCCTGAGAGTCCCTATCTTTCCCAGGTCTATTACCGGAGCGGTTGGAGTTTTTACAGATTAGGTGAATTTTCCCAAGCCGCCTCCTATTATTCTCAATTTATTAAGCTATTTCCCCAAGATCCTTTGCGAGGAGAAGTTTTTTACCAATGGGGATACTCTTTATTCAAACAGAGAAAATTTAGACAGGCCATCGACTCTTATAGCCAAGCTCTTCAGGTGGCCAAAGAGAAAGAGATTATCCTCAACTCCCTTTATGAAAGTGCCCTCTGCTGGGAGAATCTGGGCATTTGGGAAAAGCAAGGAGAAACTCTGGAGAAATTTATCGAACGATTTCCCGAACATGATTTAGCTCCTCTGGCTCACCTAAAACTTGCCAATTCCCTTTTACAAAGGGAAAAATTTGCTCGGGCACGCCAACACTATTCTTATGTGGTCAAAACTACTGAAGAAAGTCAATTGGCGGTAGAGGCCCAGTTTAGAATAGGAGATTGCTGGTTTAAGGATAAAAAATTCGATAACGCCTTAATGGAATACCTTAGAGTTTACTATGATTATGCCAGGCCTTATCCCCAGTATAAGGAATGGGGAGTAAAGGCTCAATTCCAGGTGGGACGTTGTTACGAAGTTTTGGACAAGTTCGAGGAGGCGAAAAAAACCTACCAGAAGATCCTGCAAGTGGAGTCTCTTAAGGAAGAATACCGAAATGATGCCCAAGAAAGGCTGAGACAACTGGAAGGTATATAAGGAGAAAAAAAATGATGAAAACAATATTGCTGTTTGTATTGACGGGCTTAATTCTTTTTTCAAGTCCTCTTCACGCACAAGAACCACCATTGGAGGAGGAACCACTTCCTACGAAGCTTCCTACTGTAATAGTTAAGGGAACAGACAGGTCCTATTTAGAGATAATAAGGGCGAAAGCTCTCCCCCTCATGGAGTATCGGGGCAAAAAGGAGCTCACTCCACCCTCCATCCAGATCCCCTGGGGTAAAAAGGTCTATTATCATCCGCTTTCTTTTCCCGGTTTAGAAGTAAAAGTTATGGAGAGGGCCCCCTTAGCTCCTTTAAAGCCGAGAAAGGAAATCGGCCCGGCTGCTCTTGTTCGCCCTGAGCTTGTCTTACCCTTTGTGGGTTATGTCCCTGCTGCTAGATATGCCAGAATAGAAGCTCTTCCCTTCATGGAGTATCGGGGCAAAAAGGAGCTCACTCCACCCTCCATCCAGATCCCCTGGGGTAAAAAGGTCTATTATCCAGGGATAAGGAAAGAGTCACCTCTTCCCTACCTTCATCTTTCTGCCTCTTTGGCTACCCGTGACAGCTTCTCATACCAATTAGATTATGGAAGGCAAAAGGAAGGATTTACTGGCTTTCTCAGCGCAGGGAGTGTTTCTACCCCCCATTGGGTGAAATACGAGCCGGAAGATCTTAATTTGGGTAAACATGAAGAAACTATTGCCGCAGAGCTTATCTGGGGTTCTCTAACAAATAAAACGGTGGCGCTCAGTTTAGAAAGACAGGCAAAAAAGATCGACTTTCCCAATGAGCTGGGAAGAAACAAGAACGAAATTGAAATAAGAGCAAACTGGAGGCAAGAGTGGAAAACGAGCATTTTTACCATTGATGGCTGGACTAGCAGATCAGCGTTAAAAAATTCAAAGGTTGATGAGAAAGATGCAGCTCTGGGAACCGGATTAAAGCTACGACTAAAGAAGATCCCTTTAGATATCGGAGTTAGTGTGGATAATAGCTCCTTTGCCAAGAAGACCCAGACTCACCTTTGGCTAGAGGATGATGCTATTACTTTTAAGCGAATGGAAGAGTTAACTCTCAGTTTAGGAGGAGGAATGAAAGCAATAACAGAATCAGGCTCTCAATTTCTGCCCTCTCTTAAGCTAACTTACCGGATAAATCCCAGCTTGCGGCTAGAGGTAGGCGGCAAAAGACATTTTTACCTGGCCCAATTTTCGGATTTATATCTTCCCCAAGACTATGTAGAAATAAATGAAGATCTTGATCCAGTGAAAATCTGGCACTATGAAATTAAGCTGGAGTATAAACTCTCCCCTATGGTGAACCTTTCCCTGGCGGGATTTTACCAGGAGGGGGAAGATACCATCTGGAATTGGAACAGCGTCAGTTCCCTGGCCAGACCAGAAATTCGGGAGGCGAATGTTTCGGGGGGACGTCTAAATTTTTCACTTCACTCCGGTGAAACATTTGAACAAGGGCTCTCTTACACCTTTCAAAAGGCAGAAAATGTCCAAGATGAGAGTAAGGTAATTCCCCACTACCCCCAGAATGCGGGAGATCTTTGGCTAATATGGAGAAGAAATGGTTGGGGAGTTGAGTTAGGAGCAAAATTTATCGGCAAGAGATATTATGAGGAAACAAGCAACGAGAAGCTTGATCAGGGCTGGATACATAGATTCAAAATCTCCAAGAAGATAGGTAAAGTAATAGAGTTGTTTACTCAGTTAGAATTAAATGATTATGATCTCTGGAGAAATTATCCCCTTTCCAGGGAAAAACTCTCCCTCGGATTTAAGGTCAAACTTTATTGACCCGGCATAAATAGCTTGGTTAATCAACTGCTTTGGTCAGCAGATTTTATACTGGTTAGAGAAGCCGTTAAAGTCCCTAGCGATGTTTCTGCTTGAAACTTAACCGGAAGACGTCTCTCATCATCAGAAATCCATAATTTCACTTCCGTCTTATCGGAGGCTACTTCCGAACATAAAAAAGCTGAATAATTTCCACTGTAGGTTATCACTTCTTCCTTCCCAAGTACTTTTATCTCGATTTTTCTTAAATTGCGACCTTCCATCAAAGAAAGTGAAAAAGATTTTCCCACCCGTAAATCCTGAGTTCTAAGCCAGTAGATTAAGGAAACTGTATCCATAGCCGGGAGAAAAAACTCCCTCTTAAACTCACCGCTCCAATCCTTAATTAAAGCTATTCCTTTAGTCTGATCTAGCTGAACTTCCCGATCTTTGATGCGACTTCCCTCCTCAAAATGGAATCTTACTAACCGGGGATAGAGAGTGTTAACATCTACAAAACTCTCTATTGTATAATCAAAATGATAAAGTAAAGAAAAAGGATCGATTGTCCTCACCCTCCAAAAAAGAGGGTAAGTAAGATATCCATCTATTTCAACGACCTCTTTTATTTCTAGAGTCTCTTCTCCCACGGGAAGACCAAAAATTTTCACCCTGTAGGTCAATTTCTCTCCCGGTTCAAAGGGCTGAATCTTTTCCCCTCTACCAGCAGCAACCAGAAAAAGAAAAAAATAGAAAACCAGACCAATTCTTGCTAAACTTCTCCCCCTCATCTCGTTCCTTTGGTAGACAGACAAATCCTACCACTCAAGTGTCCGTGAATAGTTAAAAATATAGCATATGAAATGGGATTGTCAAAACCTTGACAGAATTATAGAATTGGCTATGGTAAAAAGACCCGCTAACAGAGGAGTCACGATGAAGGCTGCAGTTTTAAAAGCAATTGAGGATTTAGAAATTAAGAAAGTTCCCACCCCTCATCCTTCACCAGAGGAAATACTTATCAGGGTTAGGGCCTGCAGTATATGTGGAACCGATATAAAGGCTTATCATCACGGACACAAGCATATGAGATTTCCCAGGATCACCGGGCATGAACTCTCAGGAGAAATTGTGGAATTGGGCCGCAAGGTTAATGGTTACAAAATCGGAGAAAGGGTAGCCGTGGCTCCGGCTATTCCCTGTGGTCGGTGTTTTTACTGTAGAAGAGGTATGCAGAGTATGTGCCTTAACCTTTCCGCTATAGGCTATCACTATGATGGAGGTTTTGCTGAATTTATGCTGATTCCTGAGGATGCTGTCCATAATGGATGTGTGAATCCTATTCCACTAAACCTTTCCTTCGAAGAAGGAGCCTTAGCCGAACCTTTAGCCTGTGCCATAAATGGGCAGGAGCTCTCCAAAATCAGCCTGGGTGACACAGTAGTGGTGGTAGGAGGAGGTCCCCTGGGATGTATTCATGTGCAACTAGCCAGAACAAAAGGGGCAGGCAAAATTATCCTTATAGAACTTACCCCGCCAAGAATAAAATTTATTAAAAAGTTCACTCAACCCGATGTGGTAATTAACCCCTCTTTGGAGAATAGTATAGAAAGGGTGTTAGAAGAAACCGAGGGAAGAGGTGCTGATAAAATAATCGTTGCCTGTCCCAGTGGGAGAGCACAGGAGGATTCACTGCAAATGGTGTCTCCCCGGGGTATAGTCAACTTCTTCGGAGGGCTACCACTGGATAAGCCCTTTATAAAGTTTAATTCCAATCTTGTCCATTACCGGGAATTTTATGTAGTAGGAACCCATGGCTCGGCTCCTTACCATAACCAGCTCGCTTTATCCCTGCTTTCTCAGGGAAAAATAAAGGTCAAAGAACTTATCAGTCATCGCTTACCCCTGGAAGAACTGGAAGAAGGTCTTCACCTTGCCGAATCTCAGAAAGGAATGAAGATACTTATAACCTCGTAACTCTCCCCGCAGAACCATAAGCTTCTAATTTTGTTTTTATCCCTTCCCCTTTTCAAAGAGAACATTGTTTCACTTCTAATTCAATCTCGTTATTTTTTATAAACTGCTCTGCCTCGGCTCTGGTGAATACCCCGGTTGTAGTTCCTACCTCCCTCACGGCAGATGCTCCCATAGCGCTGGCCAGCCTCAACGTTTCCTCAAGTTCCCACCCATTTATAATGCCAAAGATAAAACCAGCGGAAAAGGCATCTCCTCCTCCAGATGGATCTACAATTTCAACCTCATAGATAGAGGCTCGAGCCATCTTATCCTTGGTTCTCACGAACGAACCTTGTTTTCCCATGGTGATAACTACCGTCATCTCGTAGTTATGCCTGAGTACTTCTTCAGCTTGTCCTTCGGGGTCAGTCCGACCGGTGATTATCCTGGCTTCGTCGGAATTGGGAAGAAAAAAGTCAGTGAACTTAAGTGCCCTTTTGCACTTGTTTATCCACCTAACCTCTGTCTGAGGAATTACCACATCTAGCACAGTAATTAAACCGCGTCGTTTAGCAAATTTCAAAAGTTTGATTAAGGAATCTTCCTCCAGTTGAGGAAGAACTCCGTATCCTCCTACATAGAGAACCTTTCCCTGGCTAAGATAGTCAAGATCGATATCGTCGATATTAAAATTAGCATTGGCGCCCAGGGTATGGATAAATCTCCTATCTTCTGAATGAGTGAGGAGAACCATGGTCTTAGAGGTTCCAAGTTTAGGGGACACAATGATTTTTGAGATATCCACTCCTTCTTTCCTCAAATCCTTCTTAAGAAAATCGCCGAAATGATCATGGCCCACTTTTCCTAGTACCCCGGTCTTTATTCCCAGCCTGGCTAAGCTCACCGCCGTGTTGTGAGCGTGTCCGCCCCCGGAGAGAGAAATCTCATCAGTAGATATTAGTTCGCCAGGCTCAGGCACCTTATCAATAGGACTGCAAAGAATATCCACTACCAGGATACCCAGGCACACCACCTCAATCTTCTCACTCATTTTTCCTTTGCTCCTACCTCAACCCATCTTTCCTCTTTGGCTGATTTTTCTACGGCCTCCAGAACTCTCTGACATTCAACCCCATCGGTGAAATTGGGTGTGGGGAGCCTGTCTTCATCTAAGGCTTTCATAAAATCATAGACCACGTGAACAAATGTATGTTCATACCCGATAATGTGTCCCGGGGGCCACCAGGCTTCTATATAAGGATGAGTAGCTTCGCTAGCCAAAATTTTCCTAAACCCCTGCCTCCCTTGGGGGTCCTCACAGGAATAGAACCAGAGCTCATTCATATTCTCAAGCTCAAATAGTAGGCTCCCCTTGCTCCCATTTATCTCAAACCTCAAGCCATTCCGCCGGCCATTAGCAAATCTGGTTACTTCAAAACAGCCCAAAGCTCCGTTTTTAAATCGGGCTAAAAAGAGAGTAGCATCGTCAACCGTGACCTCTCCGAGCTGCGGCCTTCTAGATCCTGCAGCCAGCCCGGTAGTAAGCTTTTCGCTCACTTCAAGCTCTGGCCTCTTCTTAATAAATGTCTCCTGCATCCCGACGACTTTAGCAAAGTCTCCCACCAGATACCGGGCTAGATCTATTATATGGGAATTTAAATCCCCATGAGCTCCTGCTCCTGCTTCTTCTTTTTTCAATCGCCAGACCAGAGGAAACTCCGGATCAGTGATCCAATCCTGCAGGTACTGGGCCCGGAAATGGTAGATTTTCCCTAGGCGTCCTTCCTCGATCATTTTCTTAGCCAGACCGACAGCGGGAACTTTTCTATAATTAAAGCAAACCATATGTTTCACCCCGGCTTCCCTCGCTGCCTCCAGCATCTCCTCAGCCTCTGCCAAACTTACCGCTAGTGGCTTTTCGCAGAGGATATGTTTTCCAGCTTTAGCCGCAGCTACGGCAATTTCCCGATGAGTTGAGTTAGGGGTATTAATATCAACCAGACCAATATCTTGGCGCTGGACAAGTCTTTCCCAGGAGGTTTCGTAAGCTTCCCAGCCAAACATTCTGGCAGCTTCGGAAACGGCAGTCTCTGTCCGGCCGCAGATCACCTTCATTACCGGCACTGTCTCGGTTTTAAAGAACATAGCCATATCTCGGTAAGCGTGTGAATGAGCCTTGCCCATAAACTTATAACCCACCATCCCCACATTGATCTTTTTTGCCATTCAAATACCTCCTTTTTATCCAACTGCTTTATCAACGATACTCATCTCAATAATTGTAGCAAATGGAATCTTAGTGTAAAGTGAAATTAAGTGAGGTCTTTTATAGAGTCTCTTACCCTGGCAGGCTTTTTTCTTCAAAATCTTTTATAATCTGACTGAGCCTTGAGAGTACCTTTTCACTCAGATTTTTTGGTTGGTGATGCCCAAGTATTCTTTTTGAAATCTCACGAGCTTTTTCTACAACATCTTTCCCGTCATTCTCCATCCACTTTTCATAGACAGAACGATTGGACAGCTTCGGCTGCCAATGTTCGCTGCTTCTTAGGTATTTCAAGGTATGCGGCTCCTCTAAAAAATTCCCTCGGGGTCCTACTCTCACTTCTTTGGCCATTGGACCCTCTTTTTGATCTTAAAATTTACTTTATAGTTGCAATACTTAAACCTCGATAAAAGGAAAATGATTCTAGCTGTAATCCAAGGAAGATCAGGTTCGGGAGAATGAGCTCTGCTAACCACAACAACTACCTCCGGGCTCGATTCCATAACCAGACTATGTGTCACTTCCCTGTTGAACTGAAACTTCCACTCCCAATTTCTCAATGTGGAGTCTTAAGCCCACCACATTGCTCCAGGTTTTTCCTTCAGCATAACTTCTTTCAGAAAAGATACAGCTTTTTCCAGCCCCTCCCGGGGAGACATAAGGGAGTCCTCATGTTCAATGCTTAAAACATAATCATACCCTATCATACGCAGCATGGATAGAAAATCTTTCCAGAAATCGTAGCTGTGTCCATAACCAACTGTACAGAAAATCCAGGGTGCATCTCAAGACAGATCTTCACCCCATGCTCACGGGCAAAATCTGTCTGCTCTCTCCAGTAAGGAATAAGTTTCTTTTCCCACTGCCATCTAACAATTTCAGTGAAACCTGGCCAGGGACAGGTTACCCAGTTGGGAGTCCTGTCAGTCTCGGATCCTCCAGGGCACCCAGAGAAGGTTATGACTCTGTCCACCCCCAGTTTTTCTGCTAGAAGAACTGTTTTTCGAAAAACATCGTGGTGAGATCTGCTCACCCCAGGATCAGGGTGCAAGGGATTGCCGTGGCAACTTAGGGCGCTTATGATAAGGTTTTTTTCTTCAATACTGGATTTGAATCTCTTAAGAGCTTTCTCATCTTTTAAAAGCACGTCGGGTTTGCAGTGAGCGTCTCCAAGATAGCCTCCTGTACCAATTTCAACTGCTTCAACTCCCAGATCAGCCACTATATCCAGAGCCTCTTCCAAACTTTTATCCTGAAATAGAACAGTGAGAACTCCTAACTTCATTTCTACCTCCCTTCTCTTTTTGGTCCACGTTTCCTTAAGATCCTCCACCTTCCAATTAAAACTTTCTACAAACTTGTTAATATTATGCGGTATATCAGTAACCGAGTCTTTTAAGATACTGTCTGCTTATTTTCGCGCTCTTCAGAGGGGTACGAGTGGTGGAATCAAGCTCCACGGCTATCCACCCTTCGTAGCCAATTTGTTCTAGTTTTGTCAGGAATCCGGAGAAATCAATTCCTAAATCCCCCTCTCCCAGCTCCACAAAGTGTTCCCAGTAATGGTTCACTTCTTTCTCTTTTCTCCAATCTTTGAGATGAACGTAAACTATCTTATCCTTGTATGCATCCAACACTTGAATAGGATCGGAGCCTTTTGCTGCTAGATGAGCAGTATCCGGGCAGAGCTTCGTAGATTTGGTGTGTTTGAAGAGTTTATCGATATCCTCTTTGGTCTCTACCCGACAACTAATATGGGGATGAAAAGCAACTTCCATACTAAATTTACATGCGTGCCGGGACAACTCCTCAAGTTCCTTTCCTAACACCTCAAAATGGGACTCATCCAAATTCATACCTTCTTTTGGAAATCCCCCACATACCATAAGGGCCTTAACATCAAATTCTGCAGCATACTCAACTTTTCTCTTCGCCTCCTCGAGCTTTTCCCTATTACCTAGGCCAATTATGATGGAAAGGGAGGCAAGTACAAGAC
>JAUWXE010000108.1 GCA_030616535.1 Candidatus Aerophobota bacterium | reverse complement strand
CGGTTTTCTCCTATAGAGAAATTCGGGGTCTTCCGGATACTTTAATTTAAGGAAATGCCCATGAAAAAAATTCCCCTGGGTCTCTTCAAATATAGCTGCTGTGCTGGGTGCCAGTTTCAATTCTTCTTTTTTCAGGAACATGTTCTGGAAACCTTAGGAGCGGTGGATATCCTCTACTGTAAAATGGGAACCAGTGGTGGGGTAAAAGAGGGCCCCTTTGAGGTAGCTTTGATTGAGGGAGCCATTACCGAATCCTGGCAAGTTGATGAATTGAAAAGAATAAGGGAGGTCAGCCGTTTTTTGATTCCCATAGGGTCCTGTGCCGTTAACGGAGGCATCCCGGCCATTAAAGACATCTATCCCGAAATAGAAGTAGAAAAACGGGTCTATCAAGATCTATCAGTTATTCACTCTGTAAAGGCCCATCCCATAGATGAGTATGTGAGAGTAGATGGGTATGTAAGAGGCTGTCCTATGGGAGAAAGGGATCTTCTGGAGCTGTTGACTTCTCTTCTTTTAAACACCAAGCCCTCTTTTCCTGAGTACTGTGTCTGTGTAGAGTGTAAGTTAAAGGGAACTATCTGTCTTCTCATAGCTGAAGGAAAACCCTGCATGGGACCGGTGACCAATGCTGGTTGTGGAGCTCTGTGTCCTTCTCACGGAAGAGCCTGTTATGGCTGCTGGGGACCGGTGTGCGATGCCAATGCTCCTGCTCTGGCTAAAAAATTTGAGCAATTGGGTTTAGTTCCCGATGATATAGTGAGAAAGTTTACCCAATTTGCCAGTCCCAGGATCGAGTTTCGCAAAGGAGCAGAAATGTATGAGTGAAAAAGTTATAGAGATAGATTATTTAGCCAGGGTGGAAGGGGAGACGGCTATTAAAATTAATATCAAGGGTAAAGAGCCCCAGGAACTCAAACTTAACATTTTTGAACCTCCCCGTTTTTTTGAAGGTTTCTTGGTGGGGCGAAAATATTACGAGGTTCCCGATATAGTAGCCAGAATCTGCGGAATATGTCCAGTCTCTCATATGACTACTGCCCTTAGAGCTATAGAGAAGGCTATGGGAATCAATCCCAGTCAACAAACAAAGATTTTACGTCGACTAATGTCTCTTTCCCAGATTGTATCCAGTCATCTCGTTCACCTTTATATGCTAGCTATGCCTGATTATTACGGCTATCCAGGCGCTCAAGAAATGCTGCCAGAGTTTACCGAGGAGCTATCCCGTCTTGTGCGGATGAAAAAAGTAATGAATGATCTAACAACAGTGATTGGGGGTAGAGCCCTTCATCCAGTGAGTGTGGTTATTAATGGTTTTACCGATCTTCCCTCTCCCCATGCGCTAAAGAAACTGCGTCAGGATCTGGAAACAATAGAGGCCGATGCCGTCAAAACGGTAAGAATGGTCTCTGAGTTTCCTTTCTCCAATTTTTTTCGGAAAGCCGAGTATGTGGCTCTAAAAGAGGCTAACCACTACGCTATTATGGAAGGAAATATCGCTTCCAGCGAGGGTCTGGACATCCCTGAGGAAGATTATGAGGAATATTTTGAGGAGGAAGAGGTTTCCTACAGTATGGCCAAGCGATCGAAAGTTAAGGGCAGAGGTTCTTTAATGGTAGGAGCTCTGGCTCGATTAAATATCAAATTTGATCAACTTTCACCCTCGGTAAAGAAATTGGCTCAAGAAGTGGGATTCAGGACCCCCGATTACAATCCTTTCCATAATAATTTAGCTCAGTCCCTGGAGGTCCTGTACGGCATCCAGGAATGTCGGCAAATTCTAGAGAATCTAAAGCTTTCCCCGGAAGATAATAGCTACCGGGTAAGAGCCGGGGAAGGAGGAGCCTTCAGCGAGGCTCCCCGGGGGCTGCTTTATCACCGGTATGCTATAAATGCCAGAGGGGTAATAGAAAAGGCAAATATAGTTACCCCTACCGTCCATAATTTTGCCAATATTGAAGAGGATATGCGCCATTTAGTGAGACAGAACAGTGATTTACCGGAAAGGAAGATCGCTCTTCTCTGTGAGATGCTGGTTAGAGCCTATGATCCTTGCTTTTCCTGTTCGGTGCATTGACTCTTGTTTAGACAATGAATATAGTTTAAGGGAGAATAAGATGCAATGTTCAGGGACCAGGTATATATCAAAGTTTTGTGAACTATGCGGAGATCTCATTGCCGCAGGGGATCTCCAGGAGACCCTGCAGGTTTTGACCAAGGGATGTACCGGAGCCTTGAAGGTAAAGGCTTGTTCCCTTCGGCTTCTGGATGAAAAGGGGGAAAGGCTGGAAATGAGGGCAGCCCATGGACTAAGTCAGGAGTACCTCAAAAAGGGGCCGGTTGAGATAGAGAAAAATCCTCTGGATCAGAAAGTTTTGGGAGGGGAGATAGTGAGCATTCTGGATGTGACTAAAGAACCCCTTTTTCAGTATCCTCAAGAAGCCAAAAAAGAGGGGATATGCTCCCTTCTCTCGGTTCCTCTTAAAATGAGGGAAAAGCCAGTAGGTGTCCTCCGAATCTATACCTCTCGTCCTCACCAGTTTAAAAAAAGCGAAGTAGCCATTGCTAATACCCTGGCTATTCAGGGAGCAATTGCCATTGAAAAAGCCAAGCTCCAGCAAAGGATGCAAACCCTTATGAAAATAGCCAAGAGCATCAACTCTACCCTTGATCTTTCTGAGGTTCTCGAGCTGATTGTGAAAAGTGCCGCCAGGACAATGGGATACAAGGCTGCTTCTTTAAGACTTTTAGATAGGGAGGGAGAAACTCTTAAAATTAGAGCAACCTGTGGCTTAAGTAAGAAATACCTGGGAAAAGGACCGGTTCGGGTTAGCGAGAGTCCCTTGGATCAGGAATGCTTAGAGGGAAAACCGGTGAATATTGCTGATGTGGACACCGAGCCTCAAGTTCGCTATCGAGAAGAAATAAAACGGGAAGGAATATCCTCGGTTTTGTATGTTCCCCTATTGGTGAAAAATAAGGCCATCGGATTGCTGCGGGTTTACTCATCCCTTCCCCACCAGTTCACTCCGGACGAGGTGGATTTTCTCTCCGCTTTGGCCAACCAAGTAGCCACTGCTATTGAAAATGCCAGGTTATTTGAACATATGAAGAGGGATTATGAGGACCTTAGCCAGAGCGTGTGGAAATGGTATGACTGGGGTTCTCGCCCTCCTAAGTTATGAATAGAAAAGAATAGATGCAAATCTTTCTTTCCCTTCAGCTCGTTCCAATGGGAAAGAGAAGGCAGGCCTACCAGGGATAGGTGAAAGCCATGGTGGCAAAAGTTTGAAAAATCTTTGATTAATCCTACTAAGAGGACACAGATGGTCTCTTTTTCTAAAAAGGCGAAATTATCACCGGGGTATGAAGATCCAATATATCCTGGCGAAGATCTTGAAAAAAACCCTCGGTCATTGGATGAAGACAGATTACTCAAAAGAACAAGACT
>JAUWXE010000025.1 GCA_030616535.1 Candidatus Aerophobota bacterium | reverse complement strand
GAGCTTTCGGGAAAGAAAAGGGTAGCTTTGATTCAGGCCGATGATCGGCCCAAGCTGCTGGTAAATTTCTCCGATGACCGAGCCTCTCTTTTAAAGAAACTGGAGGATCTTAAAGCCTCAGATGTAAAAGGAGACGCAGATGCAGCCCTGAGATTGGCCATCTCACTTTTCCCTCCTGAAGTTAAGAAAAACATTATCTTTTTTACTGACGGAGCTTTCGAGCTTAGTCCAGATTCAGTACCGGCAGGGGTGAAATTAGCCCTTTCCAGCACCGATGCACCCTGTAACCTGGGAATTACCTCTTTAAGAATAAGGCCCGGGACCATTGGGGGAAGGGATTATCAAGTCCTGGTCGCGGTGGGGAATTTTTCTCCTCAAGAAGAGACTTTTTCCCTCAAGCTCTGGCTGGGAGAAAAACTTATCAATGAGGAAAAACTGACTCTGCCTCCTCAAAAAGAAGGACAGTATGTTTATTCGGTAAAAGTCACCTCCAAGGCAATTCTAAAGGCAGAGCTCGATTCCTATTCTCGAGATGACCTTACCGTTGACAACATCGCTTATGCTGTATTTGGTGGTCCCAGAAATCTAGACATCCTTTTGGTAAGCCACGGAAATTTATTCTTGGAGACTGCCCTAGGTGCTTATTCAGGTATTAATCTTTACGTAAAGAATAATGCCTCTACCCAGGAGATACTCAATTATGACCTGGTCATTTTTGACGGCATCATTCCTCCTCCCCTGAACCAGGGAAATGTAGTATGCATCGGTACCCTTCCTATCGATCTTCTCCCGAAGAATTCAGGTCTTCGCGTTAATCCTGTACTGACCGAGTGGGAAACTGACCACCCTCTCTTGCGATTTGTCAATCTCAATGATACGAATGTGCTGTGGTCTATACCGGTTCCAACCCTTCCTAATGGTGAAGCGATTGTTAGATCCACTAAGTATCCGCTGATGCAGGTCTGGCAAAAGCATAATTTGCGTTTGGTCTTTATTGCCTTTGATTTATACTATTCCGATTTTCCCCTGCAGGTAGGGTTTCCCATTTTTATCTTTAATCTTCTTCAATGGTTCCATCCCCAGGTCTTTGATCCGGATTATTACCAGATTCAAACAGGTGAGGATTTTCCTATCCCTTCAGGATATGAAAGGAGCGAAGTTACCATTCTCAATCCTCACCGCCAGATCAATAAATCTAAAATTGAAAGTCGCCCAGTCTTCTGGCAAACTAAGATTGCCGGGGTCTACCGGTTTAAGGGAGAGACTCTCTTTGCTGCAAACCTTGTTGAATCCCAGGAATCAAATCTCATTAGTCGAGTCAACCTTTCTGGGCCGGTCGGGAGTATTCAGCAGCAGGTCCAGAGTAGAGTTATAACCAGCAAATTTTCCCTCTATCCGCTACTAATAGTCATCTCGTGTTTGTTTTTGCTCATCGAATGGTATCTCTATCACTTTCCTCTGAGGAGGAATAGGTAAATGTTTATCCAATTTTCCTATCCCTGGTTTCTTCTTTTCGGGGTCATTCTTCCCCTTGTCTGGTATATTTCCTCTCGAAGCCGCGCGGTGCTTTCCCCATACAGAAAAAAAATTGCCCTGACTCTTCGCCTGGTTATCCTTAGTTTGCTCGTTCTGAGCCTGGCTGGAGCTAGAATTAGCCTGCCTACAAGAAGTGAGAGTGTTTTCTTTCTCGTCGATGCTTCCGATAGCATAACCCCGGCCAACAAGGAGTTTGCTCGAGAGTATGTCCAAAGATCACTTCAGAGCATGAAGAGAGGAGATCAAGCGGGCATCATCCTCTTTGGAAAGGAAGCCTTGATTGAATCTCTTCCCCAACCACAGCTTCGGCTTTCTTACTTCCACAGCAAGGTAAACCCTTATCAGACTGATATTGAACAGGCCCTACAGTTAGCGATAGCCAATTTACCCGAAGGGGGACACAAGAGGATTGTCTTGCTGAGCGATGGCAATGAAACTTCAGGAAGAGCAGGCGTTTCGATAGATTCCCTTAGAGAACAAGGAGTTCAAGTAGATGTGCTTCCTCTTGCCTCTCGCACAAAGGAGGAGGCTCTGCTGGAAAGGATAATCACACCCGACCGGGTAAAAAGCGGGGAAAAATTCAAGATTAAGGTTGTAGCTAGCAGTTTACAGAAGAGTTCGGGAATCCTTAGGCTCTATCGTAACGATCAGCTTTTAAGCGAGGAAAAGGTGAATTTGAAGGAAGGCCAGAATGTATTTATATTCCAGCAAGGACTTGATCAGAAAGGGTTTTATGCCTACAAAGCAGTTCTTGACATCTGGGCGGACACAATTGCGGCTAACAACGAGGTCAGTGGATATACCGTGGTTCAGGGGAAACCTAAACTTCTGCTGGTGAGCGACCAGATGGGAACAACCCCCAACTTCCCTGATCTTTTAAGAGGGCTGGAATTTCAACTGGAGGTTCAATCCACCGCTAATGCCCCTTCTTTACTTGGTGAGCTGCGAGATTACGATGCCGTTATTCTGGACGACGTTTCCACCCTTCAACTTTCTCCTCATCAACTGGACCTGTTGGCCAGTTATGTAAGAGATTTAGGAGGAGGGCTCCTGGCTATTGGGGGAAGCAACAGCTTTGGTCTGGGAGCCTATCAAGGTACGACTCTGGAGGAGGTCCTTCCGGTTTACGCTGGAGCTCGGGAAAAGTTGATTGTTCCCGATCTTTCCCTGGTGTTGGTAACTGATAAATCAGGAAGCATGGGGATGAGAGGACGGGATAGATCGACCTCATCCCCATCCAAATTATTGCTAGCTAAAAAGGCAGCTCTGGCCGTGGCCGATTTACTAACCGGGTATGAGCACCTAGGGGTTCTAAGCTTTGACACCCTCCCTCGATGGACAGTTCCCCTCCAGCCAGTGACTGACAAAATGAACATAGCCCGGCAATTGAGCTCCCTGGTGGCTGGTGGCGGTACTTCCCTTTTCCCGGCTCTGAAAGAGGCCTTTGATAAGTTAAAAAAGGAAAAGAGCATGGTAAAACATATCATTATTCTCTCTGATGGCCTCTCGTCAGCAGGTGAGTTTGAGTCAATAGTCAAAAAGATGGCCAATACCAAAATCACGGTTAGTACGGTGGCCATTGGTGAGGATGCTGACTTAGAACTAATGAAAAATATTGCCCAATGGGGGAAGGGAAAGGCTTACTACACCAGTGACATTCAATCCCTTCCTCGCATCTTCACCACCGAGGCTCTCAGAGTTGGTCGTTCCTTGACGGTGAATGAATCCTTCATTCCCGTGGTAAGCAAAGAGAGTCCTATTCTTTCGGGAATCGACTGGAGCAATGTTCCCCCCCTAGGGGGGTACGTTGTTACAACCGCCAAGGAGGTCTCCCATGTGCACCTTCGTTCTCCTCGTCAAGACCCTCTGGTGGCTACCTGGCGTTATGGTTTAGGTAGAGCGGCGGCCCTTACCTGTGACCTTAATGGCACCTGGTCAAAGAACTGGCAGAGCTGGTCAGCGTATCCTGAAGTTCTCACCAACCTCATCAACTGGATCTTACCCCGTAATGAGGGTATTCTCTTTCCTCTGGTCAAAGTCAAGGAAGGAAAAGGTTATCTTCTCGTCGATGCCATTAACGAAGAGGGAAGGTTTGTCAACTTTCTACCCCTGCAGGCCAGAGTGGTCAAGCCCCAGGGTGAGAAGGAGACTATTCTTTTGAACCAGATTGCTCCTGGCCGATATCGGGCTCTTTTCTCCGCTGATGAGGCAGGCTCCTATATGATCAGTGTTTTTGATAAGAATAGATCCCTCGGTCCCCAAATTGCCGGAGCGGTGGTCGCATACTCCCCTGAGTTCAGGAAATTGACCCTAAATGAGGGTCTTTTAACTCAACTGGTGAGCGAAACTGGAGGTCGGTTCTTATCGCCAACGGAAGATGTTTCTCACCGGAGAAGAATTACCTTTTCCTCCCCTCAAGAGATTTGGGCTTTATTGGTCCTCCTGGCCATCCTTTTGCTACTGGCGGACATTGGGGTAAGGACCGTATCCTCTCAAGTCTGGAGGTCATTGGTAAACCAGGTAGGTTCAACCTTAAAGGTGAGCGTTCACGTTCTCTTATCTTTTAAAGGTGAAACTTTAGAAACTTATACCCGGTTCATCAAAAAGGGCAGAGAAATTCAAAAACAGAAAGAAGCTTCTAAGATATCCAAATCCCGGTCTGAGAAAGATGACAGTTATTATAAACTGATACATTATCTGGCTCAACGCCGAAGAGAAAAAGATCAGCACTAAGGATTATATCTTATAATCTCTTCCCTATGATCTGTTAACCTCCTGGTTTTTGACCCTCACCTCTTGGACTATTTCTGGATGACTGAGAGTAATATTCTTGAGATGCGAGGAAATTTTTTTTAGCTCGATTTGACCGTTAGGTCAGAATTGTATAATCTAAGAAAAGATGCTCGTGGAGGTAAAGACATGGATTACTATGAGGTGATAAGAAAAAGGCGTAGCGTAAGAAAATATCAGGATCGAGAGGTGAAAGAGGATAAATTGAAGAGGATTTTAGAGGCAGCGAGAATTGCTCCTTCCGCCACCAATGCACAGCCCTGGCGTTTTATAGTAGTAAGAGAAAAAGAGGTGAGAGAAAAACTCAAGGCAGCCTATTCCCGACCCTGGTTCTGGACTGCACCGGTGGTGATATGTGCTTGTGGGATACCTAGCCAAGCCTGGAGAAGGAGCGACGGAAAAAGCTATCTGGATGTGGATGTTGCTATTGCCATGGACCACCTCATTCTCACGGCTACAGCTGAGGGACTGGGTACCTGCTGGATAGGAGCTTTTGATCCTGTTGAGGTAAAGAGGATTTTAAATCTTCCCCCAGGGGTAGAGCCCATAGTCTTGACCCCTCTTGGCTATCCTGCCGGCTTACCTGAATCTAAGTCGAGAAAACCATGGAATGAGGTAATTCAGTATATCTGATAAATAATATTCAGAGTCTTACTGAATTGCCCTAAAAGGAAAGTCATGGAAGCATCCGAGTTCAATAGAATCTTAAATCAGATTTTGTCCTCCTTTAAGATTAGATATGTTGATTTTGATAGCCGTGAGTTCAGGCCATATAAAGATAGAAAAATTGGAGGAGTGGTCAGGATAGATACCGGTGAAATTATGATTGATAAGAATCTATCCGAGGCAGAAGAAGACAGAACCTGGGTTCATGAGATACTAAGTATTCATTATTACTTTAAAGGTATCCTGAGGCATGATGAGGAGATAGAAAAAGAGACCAGGAAGATCTGTCATGACCACCAAAAATATCTCATTCTTAAAAGATATCAAAAAAGACTCGTTTCGCTTTAGTCAGGGGAAAATTTAATGGACTACATTAAATTTCTCGGTACTGCTGGGGCTCGAGTAGTAGTATCCAAGCAACTTCGGGCCTCAGGAGGAGCCTGGCTGTGTTTGGATGATGCTAAAAAGATAATTGGAGAGGTACGTCCCCGGGTTGCTATTTTGACTCATTTTGGGATGACCATACTAAGAGCTAAGCCCTGGAAACTGGCCGAGCAGCTAGGAAAAGAACTTGGCCTAAAGGTCATTGCTGCCAGTGATGGCATGATATTTGAGCCCGAGAAGTGGGAAAAGATCACCAATTGAAGAAATACACCTTAAAGACATACTATTATTGCTACCTTATCATGGGGGAAAGCTGGCGTCGGGCAATAATTATGAAGCCATCTAGATTCATTCGAGAACTCAACCAGGCAAGTTACGAGGAGTGGATAGTGGAAGATGAAATCCCCCAGCTTCTAGAAAAGGCCCAGCAGGGTGAGTTTGATTAGTTAGTTTTTAAAGCATTATTAGCTTGAGGAATCTGGAATAACGGCGATCCTTCAGGATTCGGTCCTGGGTTTGGCAGCCTGAGCAGTAGTAGGTGTTTCGATCTCGGTAGCTTACCCACTGGATGATATCTTCACATCGGGGACATCTTTCCCCTTTTTTATTATGAATTCTTAAGAATTCCCGGGGTTTCTTGATTGGTAATTCGTCTCCCACTCTCTTTTTAATCTCACCAATTCCGCACCACAGGACAGTTTTTATTGCTCTATGCAAAGATTCAGTCTCTTGGGGATCCAAAGAGGTAGTAGATTTAAAAGGAGAAAGACCGGCCTCCCAGAGAATTTCATCTGCATAAGCATTTCCAATTCCCACAATCGGCTCTTGATTAACGAGAAAGCTTTTTAAGTGTATGAGCTAAGAGGATAAGGTGATGGTTTGTAGACTAAAATCAAAAAAATACAGAATTATTTCTTCCACATCTGAGATTTATCAATCATTTCTTCAAGCTGGTTTCGATAATAAATAAAATTTTCCAGAGGAACATCTGGAGGAATGTGGTGGTCCACATGGGGGATATAACCCCCCTTTTTCAACATAAAAGGGATTTTAGTCTCCAGCTCTTCATCGATCTCCTTTTTTCCACTGATGAGTACTCTCTTATCGATCCCACCCATAATCTGAAGATCTGGATACTGCTTTCTCACCTCGACCACATTCATCCCAGCTGCAACTTCCATAGGGAAAAGACCGGTTGCTCCTCCTTCAAGAAAAAGAGGAATGAGCTCCCAGCAATTCCCATCAGTATCTACAATGATGTGCTTGACTCCCATTTCCCTCAAAAAGGAGGTAAACCTCTGGTAAGCAGGCAACATAAATTCTCTGAATATTTGAGGTGAGACCAAGGGGCCGGTCTTGTAGCACATATCTTCCCACATATTTACCCAGTCGACCTCCATTCGTGAGAGAACAGGTCTCCAGAGCTCGATCCAGAAATCCACCAGATCATTGATAATTTGTTTTACCAGCTCAGGGTCATCGTAGTAGCTGGTGAAAAGCTTTACCTCCCCCATAAGGTAACGCACGGAGCCAAAGAATCCAACTGGAAGTTCTCCAATAGAGAGAGGATAGTCTCTATTTTCAAAGGTTTCTATTACCTCCTCAAGATTCTCAGGGTATCTCCCCGGGGTTTTAAGATTGAGTCTTTGATCTTTAAATTTTTCCCAGTCGTCTCTGTTCTTAACCGGCCACTCGTAGTATTCCGGAATGCTATCATTTTCCCGGGAGATTTTCTTTTTAATTCCCATCTCATCAATCACCACTAGCCTATCTCCAAGCTCCTGAAGGATTTGAGGTTTAAATTCTGGAAAAATCCAATGCTCCAGAGGGAGTTTCTCACTCCCTTTATCGAAGTTAACCACTGCGCCCGGATCGGTACATTTTCTCTTTCCCCCCATCAGGGGGCCTCTAACCGATTCTCCTGAGGGAAGATCCTCAGGAATGCCTTGAATCTTGGGAAGTCCTTCATTGTACCAGCGCCTGATAGTTCCAATCCACCAACCCATCTCGTATAGAGGAGGCGGTACCGAGATGTCGAATTCCATGGTTCTCAAAAACTTTTCCCTTGCATTCATTTTCCCCTCCTTTTTAGTTATTTGCTGGTTCTCTTGGATTAGATTAGAATGGAAGGAGTTGTATCCCCATGGGATTGCAAACTCCGATAATTCTTCTTTCATATCAGTATAAATCACGATTGGGCCCGGTAATTTCTGCAAAATTGGATGTGTTTGACAAAAAACCATTATTGGTCCGGGATAAGGAAAATACCCCAGACCTCATCGAAGAGGAAGATGTGATGGCCCAGCAAAACAATAGCAGAGAACTGGACGAATTGCAAGGTGTTTTTGAATGACGAGGGCCTTCTAAAAGGGATAATACAGACATTTTGCCAGAAACTCCTCGAAGAAGGGATAACTCATAACCTTCAGTGCAATTTCCTTAGTTAGAATCTGGTTTTTCCTTTGAGAAAACATGGCTGTTATCTTTTGTTTTGGGTTCCAGATTTGAATTGACAATTATTCTTTATGAGCCATAATGGGATAAAAGATCTCGCTAGCTTGAAGAAAGAACTTATGGTAAGAGGAAGAGAGGCCTAGATTTAGCTTGGAGCTAAATCGAGATTTATCTTAAGGTCATACACTATGTTAGCTAAAGTTTTACCCACCCGAAGGGTAGTATCTCAACCCATAACTCTGGACTATCTTCGCTGCTCCCCTAAAATTACCGAATTTTTTCCTGCCCACTTTAGCACCAAGCATTTCAGGGATATCCGGGTAGATAGACCTCAAGTAGTCAAAAATCTTACCGAGTACAATCAGATGCTTAATGCTCCGGCAAAAGTGATGCAAAATATCAAGCTTTTACTAAACGAGAATAACTTCGCCGTAATAACCGGACAGCAGCCGGGTCTATTTACGGGTCCCCTTTTTACCATTTATAAGGCCCTTTCGACAATCATAATTTCTAAGAGACTTTCTAACAGCCGGCATCAGTTTGTTCCTATCTTCTGGAATGCCTCAGAGGACCATGACCTTAGAGAAATGAATCATATTTATGTGATGAAAGATAATGAGCCCTTAAGGATAGATTGTCCTCTTAGAGGAGAAGGAAGCGCCTCTGAGGTTGAGTTGAATCAGGAAAAAATAGGGCAAACAATATCAAGGATAAAAGAGCTTGCTCCTAATACTGAGTTTAAAGATTCTATTTTAGAGAAAATCCAGAGCTTATCCAACCAGTCTAAAAATCTGGGGGATTTTTTTTCCCGCACAATGCTTAATCTTTTAGGAGAATATGGTTTGATTTTAATAGAGCCTAAGTATTTGAGGAAGATGATGATCCCTTTGTTTAAAAGAATGATAGATAATCCTACTAAGTGCAGCAAAATCCTGAATGAGACCGGGGCCAGACTTAAAGAACTGGGATATTCTCCCTCTATTCACAAAAGCCCGAATTTATGTAATTTTTTCGTAGGAAGAAAGAGGATCGTCTACGAGGGAGATTTCCAGGCGGGGGACCACGCCTACTCCCGAAAAGAACTCCTCCATCTTTTGGAAAAAAATCCTCTTTCCTTCAGTGCTAACGCTGTGACCAGGCCCATTACTCAGGATTATGTCCTTCCCACCTATGCTTATGTAGCCGGGCCTTCCGAAATAGCTTATTTCGCTCAATTAAGACAAATTTACCGTGAATTCGGTGTGGAGATGCCTGTGATTTATCCTCGATTCGGCGCTACTGTTATTGAAAATAAGGTTTTGATGGTTCTTCGCAAATACAACTTGAAAATCTTTGATCTTAAGTCTCCCGGAGCTTTGGTGAAAAGATTAGTAGCAAGAGAAATCAAGCCACTGTTCAACTCTAGCCGAAAGAGATTCCAGGATACCTTCGGGGATATTGAAGAAACTGCCCGGGAAATAAATGGAAGTTTGGTAGATTCCTGTCGGGCATCGCTGGGAAGAGTTTTAAAGGAGATGGGGGCTTTAGAGGATAAACTAACCCGGAGTTTGAGAAAACAAAATTTTATTGTAGAAAGACAAGTGTACAAAGCAGCTAACAACATCTTTCCCGCAAACAACCTCCAGGAACGAAAAATTAATCTGTTGGAGTACCTCATAAAATTCGGCCCCGACTTCTTAGGCGGTGTCTATAGAGAATTTTTGAAATCTGACTATGGTGAGCACCGACTGATAAAGCTACCTTCTTGATTCTATGACCAATTTTAGAGAAGTCAAAGAGGCTGGGACATGACCAGAGTAGATATCTTAGCCTTTGGCGCGCATTGCGATGATGTAGAGCTGGGCTGCGCAGGGCTGCTACTTAAAATGAGGGATTCAGGGAAAAAAATAGGAGTAATAGATCTTACTCGAGGGGAGATGAATTCTAAAGCTAGTCCAGAGATTATCGCTCGAGAAGCCTCAGAGTCAGCTAGAATACTGGCAGCTACCGTAAGAAAAAATCTCGATTTAGGAGACACCAGAGTTGAAGATAGCTACCAAAATAGAGTCTTGATTGCCGAGACTATCAGAGAATATCGACCTGGGGCTGTCCTCGCCCCTTACTGGGGGGATCGTCATGACGATCACCGAGCTGCAGGATGGTTAGTGAGAAACTCCAGTCTATACTGTCGCTTGAAGAAACTGAATAGCCGTTTTCCCCCTCATGATCCCCGGCTTTTTCTATTCTATTTGCTTCATGACTATGCTTCTCCTGCTCTGGTGGTTGACATTAGCACATACTATCCTCGGAAGCTAGAGGCAATTAAGGCTTATCGCTCCCAGTTTGGAAAAGAATTCTCAAAAACCACGGTTCGTCCCATAGGTATGGAGGATTATCTTTTTGACATTGAGACTCGAAATCGATTTTACGGTTCTTTAATTAATGTAAAATACGGGGAAGCCTTTTTAACTCCAGAGCCCTTGAATATAGAAGTTTTATTAGATTTATTCAAGACGAAATAATCTGGTTTGAGGTAAACCTTAGGACATTTTTCCCTTAGGGTGAAAGAAGATTAGATGGAGATATCACAACTTACCAGGAGGGCTGCGGCCTCAACAGCAGAGGAGTTTTCTAATCTAGCTAAGATCAGCGTTGACGCGTTAATTGAGGAAAGATCCAGAGGAAGGAGCGGCGAGCTAGAAATTGAGAGTGGGCTGGTGTACCTTCCCTCTCAGGGTAAGGTCATAGTAGTGGGGGATCTTCACGGTGACCTTCAAAGTCTGATCTTTATCTTGGAGGACAGTGGTTTTATGAGATCCTCGCCTCAGGCCAGAGAGTATATGATTTTTCTGGGGGACTACGGAGATAGGGGAGATGAGTCGGTTGAGGTCTATTATCTCATCCTTAGCCTGAAGTCAATATTTAAGGAAAAAGTTATTCTTCTAAGAGGTAATCACGAAGGACCCCAGGATTTAGGAGTTCGGCCCCATGATCTGCCATATTTTTTGAGAGCCAGATACGGAGGTGAATGGAGGAAGACTTACGAGTCTCTGCGAGAGCTATTTGACAGTCTACCTCACAGCCTCATCGCCAAAGAAAAATATTTGATGCTTCATGGAGGGCTGCCGGAAGGCATCACTTCGGTCGATGATATAGCCTACGCCCAGCAGTACCATCCCGACAAAAGATATTTAGAACAGATTCTCTGGAGTGATCCTGGGCAGACTCCGAAAAGTTATCCCTCGCCAAGAGGAGCAGGTAGGATCTTCGGTGAGAAAATAACCAGGGAGGTTCTAGACCGACTAGGAGTAAAAACTCTTATCAGAAGTCACGAGCCCTGTGAAGGGACTTCTCTAAATCATAAGGGAAAGGTGCTGACCCTTTTCTCCCGAAAAGGTGTACCTTATTTTAATTCTCAGGCAGCCTATCTGGAGATAGATCTGTCAGATGGGGCGAAAAGTGGCCAGGAATTAGTCAAAGAAGCTCGCTGTTTTTAAACAAAAAAAGCAAAAAAAGGGGACGTGATTATTTTTTCTAACACAACCCGAAGGACAGAGTTTCACGGGCTTGCCCGTGGATGAATGTGTGATCGCCCAAAGGCGTCAAG
>JAUWXE010000030.1 GCA_030616535.1 Candidatus Aerophobota bacterium | reverse complement strand
TCAAGATATGGGAGAAAGAGGTCGTAAAGGTACTTAAATGGCCAGAAGAAGAATAGCTAAGAAGAGGAATGCGCGTGGAGACCCGCTCCATAATAGTGAAGTATTAAGCAAGCTCATCAATAAGATAATGAAGGACGGGAAAAAGAGCAAAGCCGAGGCTGTTTGTTATGAGTGCTTCGACATTATAAGGAAAAGGGAAAAGAAAAATCCTATGGAAGTTTTCCTTAAGGCCTTAGAGAACGTTAAACCCGTTTTAGAGGTTCGCAGTCGTCGGGTAGGGGGAGCCACTTATCAAATACCCACAGAGGTTAGACCTGAGAGAAGAGAGGCTCTGGCCCTTCGGTGGATAGTGCATTTTTCCCGTCAAAAAAAAGGTAAGCCAATGAAAGAGAAATTGGCCGAAGAGATCATCTTGGCCTCACGAGGAGAGGGTTTAACGGTAAAAAAGAGGGAAGATACCCATCGTATGGCAGAGGCTAATCGAGCTTTTGCTCATTATCGATGGTAAAATAGTACCTGGATAGGGTGATGGAACCTGAACATTCTCTAGACAAAGTTAGAAATATTGGTATAGTTGCCCACATAGATGCGGGGAAGACCACTACTACTGAGCGTATCCTTTACTATACAGGAAAAATTCATAAGGTGGGCGAGGTACACGAGGGTACAGCAGTTATGGATTGGATGGAACAGGAAAGAGAACGTGGGATTACTATTACCTCCGCTGCTACTACCTGCTTCTGGAAAAATCATCGCATTAATATTATTGATACTCCCGGCCATGTAGATTTTACTGTAGAGGTAGAAAGGACATTGAGGGTGCTGGATGGGGGGGTGATTATTTTTTGTGGAGTAGAGGGAGTAGAGCCTCAGTCAGAAACAGTCTGGCGGCAGGCCAATCGTTATCATATTCCACGTCTGACCTTCATCAACAAAATGGATAGAGTGGGGGCTGATTTTTACCGGGTCATTGATTCTATTAAGCAAAAATTCGAACTTATTCCCCTGCCCATTCAATTACCTATTGGAAAGGAAGAAAATTTCAGGGGAGTTGTGGATCTGGTCCAAATGAAGGCTTTAACTTGGCATGGAGATGGCTTGGAGGCTAAGATTTTAACTGAAGAAATTCCTTCTTCCTTAAAGGAGGTTGCTTCATATTGGCACAACTATTTATTGGAAAAGATTGCAGAGAACGATGACGAGTGTTTGGAGAGGTTCTTGGAAAAAGGGAGTCTAGAAGTAAGGGAGATCAAAAGAGAGGTAAGAAAGCTAACCCTGAGTCACCGGGTAGTTCCTGTTCTTTGTGGAAGCGCCTTAAAAAATAAAGGGACTCAACTTCTTTTAGATGCTATTGTGGACTATCTGCCCTCGCCCTTAGATATTCCGCCGGTTGTGGGCGTAAATCCACTGAGTGGGAAGAAAGAGAAAAGATACGCCTCCATTGAACAACCTTTTTCCGGCCTAGCTTTTAAGACTGTAACTGATCCGTATATGGGGAGATTAACTTATTTCAGGGTTTATTCCGGGATGATAAAAGCTGGCCAGCTAGTTTATAATTCCACAAAGGGTCGAAAAGAGAGAATGGCTCGCATTTTAGAAATGCATGCTAATTATCGAAAGGACAGAGAAGAGATTTTTGCCGGAGATATAGGGGCAGCCATAGGGCCAAGAGAGATAGATACTGGAGATTCTCTCGGTGAAGAAAAACATCCCTTAATCTTTGAACCCATAAAATTTGCCGAACCAGTGATTTCGGTAGCTATTGAACCTAAGACCAGCTTGGATCAGGATAAATTAGCCAGTTCATTGTCTAAATTAACTCAGGAGGATCCTGGTTTTAAGATTCGTCAGGATGAGGAGACTGGGCAGATCATAATCTCGGGCATGGGCCAATTGCATCTGGAAGTTATCTTGGAGCGATTGCGACGTGATTTCAAAGTGGGAGTCGATGCGGGGAAGCCTCAGATAGCTTACAAAGAGGCGATAAGGAAGAAAGCGCAGGCCCAAGGTCAATATATACATCAGAGTGGGGGTAGGGGTCAATATGGAGATGTATGGCTTGAGATTGAACCCAGGAAAGATGCAGAAGAGACGTTTGTAGATAAGACCAAAGGAGGAGTTATCCCTAAAGAATTTACCTCTGCCATAAAAAAGGGGATTGAACAAGCAATGTCGAATGGAATACTGGGTGGTTATCCCTTAACCGATATTAAGGTGAGCCTTCTCGATGGTTCATATCATCCGGTTGATTCCTCAGAGTTTGCCTTTAAAACGGCCGCTTCTATTGCTTTTAAAAAGGCATGTCAGGAAGCGGATCCTTATTTATTGGAACCAGTGATGAAGGTGGAGGTGAAGGTTCCCCAAGATTTTGTAGGTGGGGTGATCGGTGATCTCACCAGCCGACGAGGTCGAATCTATAAGATGGAAACCAGAGATAACTTTCGTTATCTCAGTGGGTATGTTCCCTTGGCTGAGCTTTTTGGATATGTTACTAAACTGAGGTCAATGACTCAAGGAAGAGGTGTCCCCAATATAGAATTTTCCCATTATGAAGAAGCGCCTTCCGATGTAGCTAAGAAAATCATGGGAAGAGGAGTTATAGGTGGCCAAACAAAAAATCAGGATTAAATTAAAGGCTTATGATCATAGGATACTAGATCAGTCAGTGAAGAGAATTATAGATACCATAGAAAGAACGGGAGCAAGAATATGCGGGCCCATACCTTTACCGACAAAGGTCAGCAGATTCACGGTGATGCGGAGCCCCCACACCCATAAGGACTCCAGAGAACAATTTGAGATGCGAATTCATAAGAGACTGATGGACATTCTGGAGTCCAATCCTAAGACAGTGGATGCCTTAATGGGAATGAATCTTCCCACCGGAGTGCACGTAGAGGTCAAATTATGATAAAAGTGATCCTGGGCAAAAAGATAGGTATGAGTCAAATCTATGATGACAACAGTCTTATTCCAGTGACAGTAGTGGAGGCTGGGCCGTGTATAGTGGTGCAGAGAAAGGTTAAAGAAAAAGATGGCTACAATGCAATTCAATTGGGCTTTGAAGAGGTGAAGGAAACCCAGGTTAATAAGCCACAGTCAGGACATTTCAGAAAGGCTAAAGTTTCTCCTCATAGGTTTTTAAAAGAGTTTAAAATGGAGGATATCGGTGGTTTAAAAGTGGGGGATATGATTAAAGTTGGCGTTTTTAAAGAGGGTGACTTGGTAGATGTTGCTGGTGTCTCAAAAGGAAAGGGATTTGCCGGTGTGGTGAAGAGACATGGCTTTAAGGGTGGTCCTGCTTCTCACGGAGCAAAACAGTGGCATCGTCGACCCGGTTCCATAGGAGCGTCTTCCGATCCTTCTCGGGTATTCAAGGGGAAAAAAATGCCGGGGAAGATGGGATCAGAGAAGGTGACTACCCCTAATTTGAAGCTAATAAAGATAAACAAGGAACTTAATCTCCTCTTGATTAAAGGTAGTCTACCAGGGAAGAAGGGGGGGGTTGTAGCTATAAAAGGCACCGAGAACTAATCAATGGAAACAAAAGTTTATAATATGCAAGGGGAAGAGGTTGAGGTTCTTTCTCTGGAGGAAGATATCTTTGGGGGTAAAATTAGACCGTCTGTTTTGAGAGAGGCGGTGTTGGCTTACAGAGTCAGTCACCGACAGGGCACAGCTTCCACAAAATCACGTGCCCAAGTAAAAGGAGGGGGGAGAAAACCGTGGATTCAGAAAGGCACAGGAAGAGCTAGAGCGGGTAGCATACGCTCACCTCTCTGGGTAGGTGGAGGAATTGTTTTTGGACCAAGGCCAAGAAACTTCCGATATCACCTCCCCCAGAAGATAAAAAAGATAGCTCTAAAATCGAGTCTAAGGAAGAAGCTCAGAGAAGGAGGATTGATCATTCTGGATTGGATTTCTATAAAAAATGGAAAGACCAAAGAGATGGCAGGATTTCTGCAAAGGCTCTCCTTGGAAGGAAAGACCCTACTTGTTTTGGAGGAGCCAAATGAGAAGATAATAAGATCCGCTTCCAATTTAAAAAACCTGCGGTTATCTGCGGCTTTCTGTCTCAGTGCATACGACATTCTTTCCCACAAAAATGTATGCATCACGAAGGGTGCCTTAGCGCAGATAGTGGAGAGATTAAAGGAAAAATGAATAAGGTTCCTCAGGACATTATCTTATCCCCTGTAGTCTCAGAGAAGGGGACGCAACTTTTGAAAGATAACAAGTACTTGTTTAAAGTTTCTCCCACTTCGGGTAAAGTGGAGATAAAAAAGGCAGTAGAAGAACTATTTAAGGTGAAAGTAGATAGAGTCAGAACTATGTGGGTTAAGGGAAAAAGGAAGAAATGGCGGGGCCGAGTGGTTGGTAAGACGCCTAGCTGGAAGAAAGCTATCGTGAGGTTGAAAGAAGGAGAGACTATTGAGGAGTTAGGAGTATAATATGGCAGTTAAGATCTACAAACCCACCTCGCCTGGAAAAAGAGGTAGAAGTGGCTATTATTTTTCGGAGATTACTAAAAACAAGCCCGAGAAAAGCCTTATCCGAAGTTTAAAAAAGAAGGGGGGTAGAAATAATCGGGGTAGAATTAGCATTAGACACAGAGGAGGAGGAACCAAAAGAAGATACCGCATAATTGATTTTAAGAGAGACAAAGATGGCATACCGGCTTATGTTGCTTCCGTTGAATATGATCCCAATAGATCTGCCAGAATTGCTCTACTTCACTATAAAGATGGAGAGAAAAGGTATGTCATTGCTCCCAAGAACTTGAAAGTGGGAGATGAGGTTATTTCAGGGAAAGAGGCACCCTTAAAGAAGGGGAATACGCTTTCCTTGCGAGAGATCCCTGAAGGAAGCCAAATTTATAATGTTGAGTTAAAGCCGGGAAGGGGAGCTCAGTTAGTTCGTTCTGCGGGGACAAATGCTCAACTTTTGAGTAAGGAAAGAAAATATGCTCAGGTGAAACTTCCCTCGGGGGAGGTGAGGTTGATTCCGCTGGAGTGTCACGCTACTTTGGGTCAGGTGGGAAATGTAGAGCATGAGAATATTCAGGTAGGTAAAGCTGGTAGATCTAGATGGTTGGGTCGACGTCCAAAAGTTCGAGGAGTGGCCATGAACCCCATAGATCATCCCCACGGAGGAGGAGAAGGACGTAGTGGCCCGGGAAGACATCCGGTAACCCCTTGGGGAAAACTCACTAAGGGAGTAAAAACTCGGAGAAAAAAGAAATTCTCAGATGGATTGATCATTCAAAGGAGGAAGAAGAAATAATGGAGGTAGGAGGATGGGGCGTTCTATCAAGAAGGGTCCATATGTAGAGGCATCTCTTTTGAAAAAAGTGGAAAGAATGAAAAAAGAAGGGACAAAAAAGCCCATAAAGACATGGTCCCGTAGGTCAATGATTATCCCTGATTTTGTGGGTTATACTATGGCTGTTCACAATGGGAAGGATTTTCATAACGTTTACATCACTGAGGACATGGTAGGACATAAATTAGGTGAATTTTCCCCTACCCGGAAGTTTGGTCGTCACGGAGCACATACAAAAAGAACTATAGCACCGAAGTAAGAGGGCCTAAGAATTAAGGATTAAGAAGTGAGGACGAGAGAGGTCTTTAATTTCTTGTAATAGGTAAGGTTTTCTAAAAGATTACATATTCAAAAGTGTTTAACTTTCAACAATGAGTAACCTACTGAATGCTTAGGGTCTTTAAATGGAAGTGAAAGCAGTTGCAAAATATATTCGGGTATCCCCTCTAAAAGTGAAAAAGGTTACCGACCTTATCCAAGGTAAACCTGCCGGCGAGGCGGTAGAGATTCTAAGTTTTACCCGAAAAGGTACTGTGGTTGAAGTGGCAAAGGTTTTAAAATCGGCTCTAGCCAATGCTAAGAATAATTTTGGATTAAATTCGGATAGTCTTTATATTAAAAAGGCCGTGGTTGGTAAAGGACCTACTTTGAAAAGAACGAAGCCGAGAGCTAGGGGTAGAGCTGATTTAATGAGACGAAGGAGCTCGCACATTACCATAATTCTTGAGGAGGTTTGATAATGGGACAAAAGGTTAACCCGCGAGGATTAAGACTGGGAATATTTAGGGATTGGACGAGTCGGTGGTATGAAGAAAAGGGTTATGCCTTGTGTCTTCAGGATGACCTTAAGATCCGCAATTTTATTAAAGATAAGTTCAAAAAAGCCAATATTTCAAAAATTGTGATAGAAAGAGCTGTTAATAAAGTAAGGGTAAATATCTTTGCTGCTCGTCCTGGTATAATTATTGGCAGAAAAGGTGAGACCATCGAGAAGACAAAGGAGGATCTGGAACGGTTAATAACCGATGGCAAGATCTTCCTGAATGTCCAGGAGGTAACTCAGCCTGATTTAGATGCCCAATTAGTTGCCGAAAGGATAGCCTTTCGGCTAGGCAGAAGAATTGGAACGAAAAGGCTCATGAGGGAAGTCATCTCTCGCATAATGGAGCTTGGAGCAGAGGGTGTCAAGATTGCCTGTAAAGGAAGAATTGCTGGAGCAGAGATAGCTAGAACTGAATGGATGAAGGAGGGAAGAGTTCCTTTGCATACCTTACGGGCAGATATCGATTATGGGGTTACCACCGCTCATACTACTTATGGGTGCATTGGAGTGAAAGTATGGATATGCAAGGGAGAGGTTTTACCTACATTGAGGGAGGAGGAATTCGAAAGTGAGGCTGCAGCCGAAGAGAGTTAAATATAGAAAAAGCCAAAGAGGTAGTTTGAAAGGTAAGGCCTCGCAAGGGAGAAAATTAAATTTTGGCGAATACGGGTTGGTAGCTCAGGAAGCTGGTTGGATAACTGCTCGTCAGATAGAATCGAGTAGAGTTGCTATAATCCGTGCCATAGGACGTGAAGCACGGCTCTGGATCAGAATTTTTCCTGACAAAGCTGTTACAAAGAAGCCTTTGGAAACTCGAATGGGAAAGGGTAAAGGGGAACCCGATTTCTGGGTAGCACCGGTCAAGCCGGGAAGAATTCTCTTTGAACTTGGAGGAGTAGAGGGTGGGAGAGTTGAGAAAGCTTTTCGTTTAGCTTCCCACAAACTTCCCCTTAAGACAAGGATTATTTCTTCCGATGAGGATATACTGTGAAAATTGAGGAACTGAGGGATTTATCCCGGAAAGATCTTTATCAGCGCTTTAAAGAGCTTAAGGCTGAGTTATTTAGTTTAAGAATACAGGCAGCCCAGGGAAGGGCGGCAAATCCGGCTCAAATCAGAAAAGTGAGAAAAACCATAGCCAGGATAAAGACATTGCTTTCTGAGAGATGATGAAGGTGAGAAAGATTCAGAGAAAAAATCCTAAGGAAAGAATGGGTCAGGTAGTAAGTGATAAAATGGATAAGACCGTGGTGGTTATGGTTAGCCGTGAATTTACCCATCCTCTTTATGGAAAAAGGATAAACAGGAGAAAAAGAATAAAAGCTCACGGTGAAAAGAACTTATGCCTAAAAGGAGATGTGGTGAAAATAGTGGAAACCAGACTTTTAAGCAAAGATAAGCATTGGCGGGTGACCGAGATCCTGGTAAGGAAAGAAATGACAAAATGATTCAGTCCCAAACGCAAATAACAGTTGCTGACAATACCGGTGCAAAAAAAATAATGTGCATAAGGGTATTGGGAGGTTCCGCTCGGCGGTATGCTCGGATAGGAGATGTAATAATAGCGTCGGTGAAAAAGGCTCTCCCTAATACCGAAGTAAAAAAGGGTGAGGTAGTCAGGGCGGTGGTGGTTCGGACGAAAAAGGAACTACGTCGCCCCGATGGCTCGCATATAAGATTTGACGATAATGCCGGGGTACTGATTGATGCAGCAGGAAATCCACGTGGGACAAGGATTTTTGGTCCTGTGACCCGTGAACTGCGGGAAAAGAATTTCATGAAGATAATTTCCCTAGCTCCAGAGGTTCTATGAAAATAGAACCGGGACTTAAAGCTCTGAATTGAAAAAGGAAGATAGATGACGAAGATAAAAGTAGGCGACGAGGTCGTGGTCATCTCTGGCAAAGATAAAGAAAAGCGAAGTAAAGTAATTCAAAAGATCCCCAAGGAAAATAAACTGGTTGTTGAGGGAGTTAATATTACCAAAAGGCATATTAAACCTACTCGAAGGGGCCAGGAGAGTGGAATAGTTGAAAGGGAAACCCCCATTTTTACCGGCAAGGTAATGCTCATATGTCCAAGGTGCGGGAAGAGAACCAGGACAGGAGTTAAGGTTCTACCAAAATCGCCAAGAGAGAAAGAAAAATTAAGATTTTGTAAAAAGTGTGGAGAAGTAATAGATTAAGATGGCTAGATTAAAGAAATTTTACAAAGAAAATGTTGTTTCCTTGATGATCAAAAAATTTGGTTATAAGAACCCCCTGGCTATTCCCAAGGTGGAGAAGGTTTGTCTTAATATGGGAGTAAGTGATGCTAAGAAGGATTCCAAATCTCTTGATGTAGCTAAAAAGAGTCTTGCTTTGATCAGTGGACAGCAGCCCATTATGACCAAAGCTAAAAAGTCCATCGCTGGGTTTTCCTTAAGAGAAGGTATGTCTATAGGCTGTAAGGTCACCCTTAGAGGAGATAGAATGTACGAATTTCTGGAGAGGTTATTTAATCTAGCCATACCCCGAATCAGAGATTTTCAAGGTGTTTCTGCCAATCAATTCGATGGAAGGGGTAATTTTACTCTGGGTTTGCAAGAACAATTAGTTTTTCCTGAACTGGAGTATAAAGAAGTGGAGAAGGTTCAGGGTTTATCCGTAACCATAGTAACTACGGCCAAAAAAGATGAGGAAGCCAGGCAGCTTCTCGCTTATCTGGGTATGCCCTTTAAAAAAAGAGCTTCGCCGAGTTCTAGCAACTTAGAAGCTTAGCTATCCGGATTTTAGAGGAAAAGGAGAATATTGGGCCAATGGCGAAGAAGGCCTTAATGGAAAAGGCGAAGAGAGAACCAAAATTTAAAGTTCGCAGATATAATCGCTGTCAAATTTGTGGTCGGCCTAGGGGCTACATGAGAAAATTTGCTCTCTGCCGAATTTGCTTTCGTCACCTGGCTCACAATGGATTTCTGCCCGGGGTTAAAAAGGCCAGCTGGTGAGAACCTAGGCTCCTAAGGGAGATAATGAGATGCTTACTGATCCTATTGCCGACTTGTTGACAAGAATTAGAAATGCTAATGCTTTGTCAAAGGCTAAAGTTGAAATTCCGAGTTCCAACCTAAAAGAAGCTATAACTAGAGTTTTACAAAGAGAAGGGTTCATAAAGGGGCATCGTGTCATCACTGCCGGAGGAAAGAAAAGAATACTTCAAATATATTTGAAGTATTCGGAGAATGAAGACAGGATTATTACACATTTAGAGCGGGTCAGCAAGCCGGGTAAAAGAAGATATGTCGGAAAGGATGAGATTCCCCGGGTATTGAATGGGTTGGGGATCTGCATCCTTTCTACACCTAGGGGAATTCTTACAGGTGAGGAGGCACGGAAGACGGGAGTAGGAGGGGAGATTCTTTGTAATGTATGGTAGCTCCGAATAGAAAGGGAATTTGACTATGTCAAGAGTTGGTAAGAAGCCCATTCTGATTCCAGAAGGGGTAAAAGTTGAGGTAAACAAAAGTAGGATTAAAGTAAAAGGCCCCAAAGGTGAACTGGAAAGAGAGATACCGTCGGTAGTTAAGGTAGCTATCAAAGATAGGCAAATTTTAGTCCAAAGACTTAATGAAGATAAACGTAGTAAATCTCTCCACGGGACGCTTCGCAGCCTCATTTTCAACATGGTGAAGGGTGTCTCAGAAGGATTTGACAAGATTCTGGAGATTGTGGGGATGGGATACAAGGCTACCTTAGAAAATGGGATTTTGACCTTGAGGGTAGGATATTCCCATCTTGTCAGGTATACATGTCCAGAAGATGTAGGGATAGAAGTTTCCAATCCCAATACAATTCGGGTTTTTGGCTGTGATAAGCAAAAAGTAGGAGAAGTTGCAGCAGAGATTAGAGCTGTAAAGAAACCTGAACCTTATAAGGGAAAGGGTATTAGGTATAAAGGAGAAGTGATAAGACGCAAGGTAGGTAAAGCTGCATTAGTGACAAAATAATAGAATTGGTGAGGAATCCAAGATGGTATCTCACGCCAAAGGGAAGTATCTAGCTAGACAGAAAAGAAGAAAACGAGTGAGGAAAAAGATCCGGGGTCTAAAGGATAGACCGAGGCTTTCCGTATATAAAAGTAACCGATATGTCTATGCTCAATTGGTAAATGATGAGGAGCACAAGACATTAGCCTGCGTTTCCTCTTTAAAGGATATACCGGGGAGTGGATATTGCGCCAAGAACCTTCAGATAGCGAAGAAATTAGGAGAAAAGTTAGGAAAACAAGCAAAGATTAAAGGAATAAGAGAAATCGTCTTTGATAGAAGCGGTTATCCTTATCATGGACGGATAAAGGCTTTGGCAGAGGGAATGCGGGCCCAAGGAATTAAGTTTTGACCAGACATAAGTTGTATTTTCGTAAGCATTCAGCTATCAGCAATTCGCTGATAAAAGAAAAAAATAATCACGTCCCCTTTTTCCCACAGGAGTGCGAAGAATGGAAAAAGCTATAGAAGAAGATATAAAGGTAGAAGAACCTGTAGAGGAAAAGATTGAAGAGAGGCTGATAAGGGTAAGGAGAGTCTTTACTGTAGTTAAAGGTGGTCGAACTATTGGTTTTAATGCTTTAATGGTGGTAGGTAACCGCAGTGGACGGGTAGGTGTGGGTTTAGGTAAAGCAAAAGAGTTGATTGAGGCTATAGGTAAGGGGCGAAAAAAGGCGGAAAAAAATCTAGTCTATATCTCTCTGAAAAATAATACCATTCATCACCAGGTTATAGGAAAATATGGGGCATCAAAGGTTCTCCTTAAACCCGCTTCTCCAGGAACTGGGATAATTGCCGGTGAAGCAGTAAGGGCAGTGGTA
>JAUWXE010000022.1 GCA_030616535.1 Candidatus Aerophobota bacterium | reverse complement strand
TCTATTATTTTTTCCTTATCCTGCTGGTAGAGAATTTTTCCCTGAACTATCCGACCTGGAGGGGTGGGGATTAAGCGCATAATGGAAAGAGCGGTAACGCTTTTTCCGCAACCACTTTCTCCCATTAGACCCAAGATCTTACCTCTATCTATTTCTATATCAACTCCATCTACTGCTTTGACAATTCCATCATCAGTATAGAAATAGGTGCGCAATCCTTTTACTCTGATTAAATTAGAATCGGTCTCCAATTCCTCTTTCATGATAAGATTAAGTTGTAGCTTTAAGGGCTAAACTGCCACTAAAATGACAGGCTACATAATGTTCGTTCCCGATATCCTTCAAAGATGGCTCTTCCTGACTACAAACCCGCTCAGCGTATTGACAGCGAGGATGAAAGTTGCAACCAGGGGGAGAATTTATGGGACTGGGAACATCTCCCTTCAGGAGAATGCGTTTTGCCTTGTGATCCGGATCGAGCACCGGGACTGCGGAGAGCAGAGCTTCGCTGTAGGGATGATGGGGCCTTTGGTAGACTTCCTCTGCCTCGCCTACCTCCACGATCTTGCCCAGATACATTACTGCTATTCGATCGCTAATGTACCGCACCACACTCAAGTCATGAGCAATGAAGAGATAGGTTAAATTGAACTCCTCCTGGAGGTCTTTCAACAGGTTGAGCACCTGAGCCTGAACCGATACATCCAGGGCCGAGACCGGTTCGTCAGCAACAATCAATCTGGGATTCGAGGCCAAAGCCCGGGCAATTCCTATCCTCTGCCTTTGTCCGCCACTGAACTCGTGAGGATACCTTCTCATATATTGAGCTTTCAATCCTACCGATTCCAGAAGCATCCTCACTCTCTCCTCCAGATCCCGCCCTCTGGCTAACTTATGAACTTTCAGTGGTTCACTTACAATTTCCATAATCGTCGCCCGGGGATCCAAGGAGGTATAGGGATCCTGAAAAACCATTCGCATCTCCTTTCGGAGACTCTTAATCTGCTCTTTGTCTAACTTGGTTAACTCCACCTTTTTCCCCTCACTGGTCTTGAACCAGACTTCTCCCTCGGTGGGCTCTATCAGACGCAGCATAGTTCTGCCAGCGGTAGTCTTTCCACAGCCACTTTCTCCTACCAGGCCTAACGTTTCTCCCTGGCGGATAAAAAGGCTGATCCCGTCCACTGCCTTGACATAGCCAGAAATCCGCCTCCAGATTCCCTTTGTCACCGGAAAGTATTTCTTAAGACCCTTTACTTCTAACAACCGCTCGTTCTTCTCGAGCATAAGCTACCTCAATGCCTGACTATAGGAATCACATAAAAAAAATAGAGAACGATTCATCTGGCCACTCCTGGCATCGTCCTCTTTAGGTCAAACCTTCAAGAGATACCCTATTCTTAGCGCCTATCGGTCTTCTGCCCATTATGTTCTTCGCACTGAGTAAGGGTCAGCCGCATCCCTCAAACCATCTCCCAGAAAGTTAAAACCCAGGACGGTAATGATGATGAAGAAGCCGGGTAATGTAATCCAGGGGTGCTGTCCCAGGGTTTCTATTTTTTGGGCTCTCTGCAGAAGCACTCCCCAGCTTACCATGGGGGGTTGAATACCCAGCCCCAGAAAACTTAATACACTTTCCATTAATATAAGTTCAGGAATGCTCAGGGTAAGCACCACCATAATATGGCTGAGGCAGTTGGGAATTAAGTGTCTGAAAATAATTCTTGCGTCAGACCCTCCCATCTCCTTTATTGCCATGACAAAGTCCTGCTCCCGGTAAGACAAGACCTTTCCTCTAACTTCCCGGGCCAGCAAAGGCCAGTTCAATAATGAGAAAATCGCGATCATGGCTATAAAGACATCTAAAGAAGACCAAGTTTTAGGGAGGGCTGCACTAAGAACCATCCACAAAGGCAATTGAGGAAATGACTGAATGATTTCTATCGCTCGCTGAATAACCATATCTACCAGACCACTGAAGTATCCCGACACCGCACCCATAATGGATCCTATGATAACAGTAACAATGGCACCAAAGAGAGCTATGGACAAGGAGACCCTTCCGCCAAGGAAAATCCTTCCCAAAAGGTCCCTGCCGTATATGTCCGTTCCAAGAAGATGTATTGCTCCTCCCTCTTCTACCCCGAAAAAGTGCAGGTTGGAGGAAATTCCAAAGAGATTATACTTCCATCCTCTCACCAACAACCGGATGGGAAACCTCCGACTGATATCTTCTTCATAGATCCTGCTGTAAGTCTCAGGATCCATTTCCAATTTTAGATTATAAACAAAAAGCCTCCAGTGAAATTTGCCGTTATGGTCAAAGAAATGTATCCTCTGAGGAGGCCGAAATGACTGATGTGGCTGATAGTCGAGATAGTCGTAAGGAGAGAAGAAGGGAGCAAAAATGGATAAAATGGAAATTATGACAATTACTATTCCCCCGCCAATAGCGGTTCTACTTCTCTTGAATTTCCGCCAAACCAGTTGCAGATAACTTTTTCCTTTCTCAGCTTCAATAACATTCGGTCCTTTCCTTAATTTCATAATTTCGAACAGTCTTACCCTTATTTATATCTTATCCGCGGATCCACCCAAGCTAAAAGGATATCCGCCGCTAGATTGCCGATAACCAAAACGACCGACAACAACATTAAGAATGAGCCGGCCAGGTACATGTCCTGGGCTACCAGAGCATCATAGAACATAGGGCCGCCGGTAGGAAGGTTAAGGACTATGCTGGCGGCTATCTCACCTTGAATCATGAAAGGAAGAACCATTCCTTGATACATAATAATCGGGTGCAGAGCATTCACTACCGCATGCTTATATATAACAATTCTTTCTTTCAGGCCCTTGGAACGAGCAGTGAGGACATATTGGGAATTTAATACATCCAGAAGGTTTCCCCTCATCACTCGCATGTTCCGAGCCGTTCCGGCAAATCCCACGATTAGCACTGGAACCCAGAAATGTTTGAGAAAGTCGACGAACTTGGCCCAGCTCCAAGGGGCTAAAACGTAGTATTGCGAGAAGAGTCCCCCTGCTTCAACACCGAACCCGACGGTCAGCGTGTACATGATCACCAGAGCGAAGAAGAAACTGGGGATGGAGAGGCCTGCAAATGCCAGGAGGGTGGCAAAATTGTCTCCCAAGCTATATTGGCGCGTTGCACAGTAAATACCTATCAGCAATCCCACCGCGGTTGAGACAAAATGACACGATAAGGCTATCAGCATGGTCAATCCCAGCCTCACCCAGATCACCTGTCCCACATCTTTTCGGTACTGAAAGGAAAAACCAAAACTTCCCTTGGTGATTATACCTTTTATCCAAAGCAGATATTGAACCACCAGGGGCTTATCCAATCCATAAATTTTCCTCAACTCCTGAGCTACCTTCTCGGCCTCATCTTCGGTGAGGCCCCCTAGGGATTGCATTTGCCCTTTTACAGCGGTCATATAATCGCCGGGAGGCAGTTGAATGACAATAAAAGAAATAATGCTAATAGCGATTAAGACTGGTATAATCGCTAGAAGTCTTCGGATAATATAATCTATCATTGAATAACCTCTGCTTCAAGAGAAGGGAAGGGGTTTTAACCCCTTCCCTTCTCTTGTCCTTCACCTATTTTTCATAGGTTACCACCAGGCCCGGTAAGTGCTCGGGTAACTGTTGATCCTTGGGAGTCCATACTTGCTCCTGCATAACGTTGGCGTGGAACCACTGATGTAGACGAGCCGGAACTCCCTCCGGGACATTATTGAATCTCCTGGTAATGCCCGTATTGAAGATTCCCTCGATGTGACCGATGGTGTAGAGGTTCTCCGTCCAGAGGCGCTGAATCTCGCTGAAGGCTTTCTGTCGGGCCTCGTGGCTTTTCTCGAACTTCAAATTCTTCAGTAACTCTGCGATCCGGACTTCAAAGGGAAGCAGATCCCTCTTATCCCCGGGCCCGGCTTTATGCCAGTCGGGAGTAGAAGAAGTTATCGGCCCCAGGTCGGCCAGTGCAAGATAAGGTGCCGCCATGAAGTCCCCTCGCCAGAGATACATATCGAATTCTCCGGCGTCCGTCAGAGCCTGTCCTACCGTCGATTTGACGACTTTGGGCACCAGCTTGATCCCCACCCGGGCATAGAGAGGAACCAGAGCGTCTACTATATCTACGTTGGCAGTCTGATCCTCATTGACCATAGCCACGATGGTCAGATTCTCACCCTTTAGGGGACCTTTGGTCCAGTTTAGAATCCCATCACCGTCGGTGTCCTTGAATCCCAATTCCGCCAGCAGAGCCTTTGACTTTTGCAGGTCGTAAGGATAGGAAACCACGGCATTGGCATCATAGTAGTCGGCTCCGGAAGTAAAACCACTGGAAAGCGGCTTGAGCATCGGGCCCAGTACCAGAGCCGCCGCGATCCCCTCCCTATCGGTAGCGTGGGAGATGGCCTTTCTGAAGTCAAGGTTTCTGAACAGCTTCCTCAGCTCCAGGTCTCGCTCCGTCTTTACCCCCTGGTAGAGTGACAAGTTCAGGGCCGCATAGAACATCAGAGTATTCTTGCCCGGCTCTATTCGGAAGTGAGCCCCCGGCCTTCGAACTTGCTCATTGATGAAGGAGAAGAGACCCGGTGTTTCCAGGTGGGTCTGGTCGCAGGTTCCCGCAATCATGTCCAGATCCCTGATTATCCCCGATCTCGCCTTCTTGAAGAAAAACTCACCGATGTAGGGAAGCTGTTTTCCGGTCTCGTCCACCTTCCAGTAGTAGGGGTTCCTCTTCATAAGCAATGCCTTGTCCTCCTCAAACCTCACCGGGACCCAGCACCCTAGCACGACCGGGGGAATAGCGTCGGGAGGCAAAGAATCGATGAAACTCTTGTAAGTGGCGGCTGCGTTGTATTCGGGGTGGAACTTCTTCAGGACGTGGGATGGGGCCACGGAGAAGTCCAGGTAGTCCATATACCACAGGATGTACACCGGATAGGGCACTCCAAAATGCCACTTGATGGTGTACTTATCCACCTTCTCCAACTCGGTTACCTTCCCGCCCATCGTCCAAGTGCCCGCACTCTGCCAACTGGGCACTCTAGGATCGAGGATGTAGTCGTAGTAGGTAAAGAGAACGTCGTCGGCGGTGAACTCCACACCGTCGGACCACTTAGCTCCCTCTATCAGATACATGGTGAGAGTCTTGCCATCTGCGGACCACTCCCAGCTGGTGGCTAAGTTCGGCCCCGGTTCGGATTCTTTCAAGCGCCAGGTCATGCCGGTGTTCACCAGAGCCTCCTGCATGCACTCCTCGATGCCGAACCAGCCTCCGACCACCCCTGCTGCCCAGTTCCAACCCGCGGTGGGGACTGCAGAAACGGTTCTCCACACATCACCGTATATCCCCGGGCCGTCCCTCATGGCTTTGCTCATGATAACGGCGGGCTTCTTCGGCAGTCTCTGCTCCACCGGAGGAAGTTCTCCCTTGGCTACCGCCAGTGCTAATTCCGGTGCTTCACTATAGGATGGCAGAGCCTTATATTGTATTATGTCGCTGACATCCCATTTCTTGGCCTCTGCCCCGGCGATGGTTGCCATTGAGACTACCAAAGCAAGCGCCAAAATTATCGAAACAATCTTTTTCATTTGTTTCCCTCTTTCGACTTACTTCATTTTTTCCTGAAAGCCTGCAAAGAGGAACCTAATTTTTCACGGTCCCCTTTTTACAGAGCTTTCCCTGGTCCCAGCTAATGGCCTACCTGCTTTTCACCTCCCTCCGGCCTTATTTTTAGCTCTTTAACTCTTAATTATCCGTCTTCTTAACTCAAGTTATAAACTACCACCTGCAAGAGGTCGAGCCGTCGAGTCTCTCATTATAAGCTTTTCCCGCAGCAGCACCTTTTTTGGCCCTTCTGTATCCTTTCCCTCAATACGGTCCAGCAAAATTCGAATTGCTACTCTGCCAATTTCTCCCATGGGAAGAGCTACTGAGGTAAGACGAGGCTGAGTTAGCCTGGCGATGGTATCATCAAAACCTACCAGAGAAATATCCTTAGGGATAGATAGACCTTCCTCTTCAATGGCACGTATCGCACCCACAGCCATTACATCATTGAAAGCAACTGCTGCTGTGGGAGGTCTTTTTCTGCCCAGAAGCACCTTCATAAGTGTATATCCGGAGTCTTCACTAAAATCAGGACCCTCCACAATGTACTCTTCATGCAGGTTATATCCTGTTTGTTGAAAGGCCTCTTTGTACCCCTGAGTCCTTAACTTGCTGGTAGTGCTGTTCTTAACAGCAAGAAGTGCAATGCGAGAGTGACCAAGCTCTATAAGGAATCGGGTGACATCCCGTGCACCCTGCACATCATCTGCTGTTACTCTGTCCACTTCTGTAAATCTGCGAGAACCACTAGCGGCAACAATAGGGACGTGTCTGTTTTGAAAAATTTCTACCAGGTTATATAGAGCATCTGTACTGGGTAGAGAATGTATTACACCTGCTACCCTGTGTTCCAGAAGCATAGTGGTTATTTTCCTTAATTTGTCAGCTTTTGTACCTGCATTGCACAGTATCAAGTTACATTCGTGAGATGAAGCAAGATCTTCGATAGAGCTTGCTATCTGAGAGAAAAAGGGATTGGTTATGCTGGGGACAAGATAAGCTATAGTTTGGGTACGACTGGTTTTTAGGCTCCTGGCAATGGCATTAGGATGATACCCAATTTCTTTCATTGCCTTAAGTACCTTTCTCCTGGTTTGCTCACTCACATACCCGTAGTTTCCCACCGCTCTTCCTACAGTAGAAGTGGACACTCCAGCTCTTGAGGCAACCTCCTTTATGGTAACGTTACTCTTTCTTCTCTTTGGATGAGTATTGTAATCATTGTTTCTAGTGTTATCCCTGGATTCTTTTTTCTTCATTTAATCACCTTGGCAGCGATTCTATTCTCCTATTCTATTATAACTTCAATAGGTCATTTTCTATCATAAACGAGTAGTAACGTTCTCATATATATTATATACTTTATTCTTTTTTTGTCAACTGGATGTGATGGTCAAATTTATTTGACAAAGAGGCTGGTCTATTGTATAAAAAGTGACCAAACCGGAAAAAAGATATAAAGATGAGAGTTTCTTGTCAGTACCTTAAAAAAATAGTTGATTTCACTTTTTCTCCGGAGGAGCTAGCTGAGCAGCTAACTAACCTCGGTCTTGAAGTAAGGACAGTGGAGTCCTTCGGTAAACTCGAAAAGATTGTAGTAGGGAGAATTCTTTCCATTGAGCCTCATCCTAATGCGGATAGAATAAAGCTGGTTAAGGTAAGTGTAGGAGACAAGGCTATTTTGCTTGTCTGCGGGGCCCCTAATATAAAACCACAGTTGATGGTCCCGGTAGCCCTGGAGGGAGCAGTTCTTCGGGGGGGAATAAAGGTGAGAAAAGTAAAAGTGCGAGGAGTGGATTCTCCGGGGACGATCTGCTCAGAGGATGAGCTTGGATTGGGCAAGGATCAATCAGGAGTTATGGTACTTCCCTCGCATCTTAGCCCCGGGATGAATCTATCCGAAGCTTTGAATCTGGAGGATACTGTCCTGGATCTTGAGATAACGCCCAACCGTGGCGATTGCCTTTCCATAGTAGGAATAGCCAGAGAAATTGCAGCCCTTACTCACCATCCACTACATCTGCCTTCCTACCGGATAAGAGAAGAAACGGTAAGCTCACTCGAGGAGGTTCAGATAGAGATAAGGGACAGCGATCTTTGCCCTTACTACAGTGCTCGCCTGATAAAAGATGTAAAAGTGGAGCCTTCCCCTCTTTGGCTCTGGCAAAAGATTGTCCTTTCCGGAACTAAACCCATCAATAATGTAGTGGACATTACTAATTATGTTTTGTGGGAAATGGGTCAACCTCTTCATGCTTTTGATTATAGGCTCATTACCGACCACAGGATAATAGTTCGCCGGGCAAAAAATAATGAGGTTCTAATTACTCTGGATGAAATCGAACGAGAGCTTGATGAGGATATGTTGGTTATCGCTGATCCAGCAGGAGCGATTGCCTTAGCTGGAGTTATGGGAGGGCAAGATTCTCAGGTCACTCAAGCTACCAGAGACGTTCTTCTGGAGGCAGCCTACTTTGATCCGGTAAGTATCCAGCGAACCTCCAGAAGACTGGGTCTGAGCACCGAGGCTTCCCATAGATTTGAGAAAACCGTAGACCCTTCAGGCGTAAGGAAAGCTCTGAATAGAGCCGCTTTCCTACTTCAAACTGTAGCCGGGGGGAAGATTGAGGGACCCATCCGGGAGGCGGGATCGCTGCCGGCAAAGAAACGATGGACTTTTCTTCGTCCCTCTCGGACCCACCGAATTCTGGGAAGCCAAATCTCCTCGGGCAGAATGAAGCAGATTCTTGAGAGTCTACAATTTGAGGTTGAGGAGAAAGACAAAAGCTGGAGGATAGGTATCCCCTCCTTTAGACCTGATATCAACAGGAAATAGATCTCATTGAGGAGATAGCCAGGTTTTATGGATACAATCGGTTAAGGATAAGCTTTCCCCCTCTAGGAGGCGAGGAGTCTCGGGAGGGTCTTGAGGAACTTTATAGAAAAAAGATAAGAGAAATCCTTAAAGGGTTGGGATTCTATGAAGTCATAGCAAGTGGCCTGGATGAGGAAAGTCTCTTTAAGAAGGTCGGTTTTTCTCTTAAGGAGGAAATAAAGATCAGAAATCCTCTATCTATGCAAGGAGAAATTCTAGCCAGCCATCTTTTTCCTCATTTATTAGCCATTGTGGGTCATAATCTCAATCAGGGGATAGAGGAACTGCGTATCTTTGAATTGGCACCCATCTTCAAGAAAGACCATCCTTTCCAGGAAACTCCTCTTTTGGCCGGGTTAGTTTTGGAAAAAGGCTTTGACTTTCTTTCTTTGAAAGGAATAGGAGAGGCTCTCTTGGATGGTCTGGACATAAAGGAAGTGGAATATACCTCCTGTGATTGTGGCTACCTTTCTCCTCGACAGAGAGCGGCAGTCAAAAAGGGAAAGACCCTCATGGGGAGACTGGGAAGAGTTAACCAGAAGATCACCGAGAACTTCCAGCTTTCTTTCCCCGTATATTTATTTGAGTTTGTTTTTCCTTATCTTGTTTCTTCCCGCACCTTGGAAAAGAGATTTAAACCACTTCCAAAGTTTCCTTCTATTCGGCGTGACTTGGCTCTGGTAGTGAAAGAAGAAATCCCAGCCGAGAGAGTTAGAGAGGAGATTATCAAAGGGGGAGGAAGCTGGTTGGAGAAGGTTGATCTTTTTGATATTTATCGGGGAGGATCTGTTCCTCCTCGGTATAAAAGTCTTGCCTACTCTTTGACTTTTCGATGTTCGGATAGAACCTTAAAGGATGAGGAGGTGGCCAGCATTCAGCAAGCTATAGTGCGTTTATTGAAGCGGGAATTGGGGGCTCACGTCAGAGGAGAGTGAGGGACTTGACAAAATAAAAAAATCCTTTAATATTATAATCGCAAGATAGTTGGCAGCGAATCACTCGGTGAAAACTACCAGCCTGGCACTTGGCAGTTGAAAATAATAGTATATAATTAAGTATCACTCCTTGGCACTTGACAATCAAAAATAATAGTATATAATAGAGTTGATCTTTGAAAACTTGGTAGAGCAGATAGCCCCAAACGAAAAAAAACTTTTTGGAGAGTTTGATCTTGGCTCAGAATGAACGCTGGTGGCGTGCTTTATACATGCAAGTCGAGCGGAGATCAGCTTGAAGCAAAAGATGATTAATTCACACTTTGTGTGAGTTATGAGTTTTTTGTGATGGCTGATTTTAGCGGCGAACGGGTGAGTAACGCGTGGATAATCTGCCCTTGAGACGGGGATAACATCTCGAAAGGGATGCTAATACCGGATAAAGTTACAGAAAGCAATTTCTGTAACCAAAGTTGGATTTCAAAGTCCTTCGCTCAAGGATGAGTTCGCGTCCTATTAGCTAGTTGGTGAGGTAAAGGCTCACCAAGGCGATGATGGGTAGCCGGCCTGAGAGGGCGTACGGCCACACTGGGACTGAGACACGGCCCAGACTCCTACGGGAGGCAGCAGTAGGGAATCTTCCGCAATGGGCGAAAGCCTGACGGAGCGACGCCACGTGGATGATGAAGGCCTTCGGGTCGTAAAATCCTGTCAGGGGGGACGATGGTCGATCTTCGGATTGATTGACGGTACCCTCAGAGGAAGCTCCGGCCAACTACGTGCCAGCAGCCGCGGTAATACGTAGGGAGCAAGCGTTGTTCGGATTTACTGGGCGTAAAGAGTGCGTAGGCGGTTATATAAGTCAAAGGTGAAATCTTCACTTTCAAGGTGGAAACTGCCTCTGATACTGTATAACTAGAGGGCAAGAGGGGGAAATGGAACTCTGGGAGTAGCGGTGAAATGCGTAGATATCCAGAGGAACGCCGGTAGCGAAGGCGATTTCCTGGCTTGCATCTGACGCTGAGGCACTAAAGCTAGGGTAGCGATCGGGATTAGAGACCCCGGTAGTCCTAGCCCTAAACGATGGGTACTAAGTGTGGGGGGAGCATTACCCTCCGTGCTGAAGCTAACGCGTTAAGTACCCCGCCTGGGGAGTACGGTCGCAAGACTGAAACTCAAAAGAATTGACGGGGGGCTGAACAAGCAGTGGAGCACGTGGTTTAATTCGACGCAAAGCGAGGAACCTTACCAGGGTTTGACATGCTAGTAGTAGTGACCTGAAAGGGAAGCGATCCGGACTTCGGTTCGGAAGCTAGCACAGGTGGTGCATGGCTGTCGTCAGCTCGTGCCGAGAGGTGTTGGGTTAAGTCCTTTAACGAGCGCAACCCTTGTCCTTAGTTACCAGCGGGTTAAGCCGGGTACTCTAAGGAGACCGCCGCCAGAAAGCGGAGGAAGGTGGGGATGACGTCAAGTCCTCACGCCCCTTATGTCCTGGGCTACACACGTGCTACAATGGCCAAGACAAAAGGACGCAAAGGAGTGATCCTGAGCAAATCCCAAAAACTGGCCCCAGTTCGGATTGCAGGCTGCAATTCGCCTGCATGAAGCCGGAATTGCTAGTAATCGTGGATCAGCAACGCCACGGTGAATACGTTCTCAGCCCTTGTACACACCGCCCGTCACACCACCCGAGTTGAATGCACTTGAAGATACTTAACTAACCGATTCTGTCGGAGGGAGAGTATTGAGGGTGTGTTTGGCAAGGGGGATGAAGTCGTAACAAGGCAGCCGTACCGGAAGGTGCGGCTGGATCACCTCCTTTCAAGGGATAGAAAAAAAGTTTACCCAAAGCTGTCTGCTCTGCCACTCTATTTTTTTGTCGGGCTCATAGCTCAGGTGGCTAGAGCGTACCCCTGATAAGGGTAAGGTCCCTGGTTCAAGTCCAGGTGGGCCCACCATGGGGATGTAGCTCAGGTGGGAGAGCGCCGCTTTTGCAAGGCGGAGGTCGGCAGTTCGAATCTGCTCATCTCCACCAATGCGGTAAAGTAGCATTGGTCTAAGTTTTGGAGATTCTTGTCATTAATGTAATGAGGTAAATCTCTTTGCTCTTTGATAACTGCATAGTGATGGGTTACTCTTTAGCGTCAAACTACTAAGAGAGTAAGATGGATACCTTGGTACTAGGAGGCGAAGAAGGACGTGGTAGGCTGCGATAAGCCTCGGGGAGCCGTCAAACAGGCTTTGAGCCGGGGATTTCCGAATGGAGCAATCCAGTACGGATAATGCCGTACTACTTACATCTGAATCCATAGGATGTAAGAGCGAACCAGGGGAACTGAAACATCTTAGTACCCTGAGGAAAAGAAAGAAAATTCGATTCCCCCAGTAGCGGCGAGCGAAAAGGGAAGAGCCTAAACTGTATAGGTGTCAAGCCTGTAGGTGTTGCCTATGCAGGGTTGTAGGTTTGGTGAGTGCTAATATCTACAGTGAGGCGGATGGAATTTATCTTCTAGAGGAATGGTACTGGAAAGGCTAGCCAGAGAAGGTAATAGCCCTGTACTCGAAAGAAGGTGAATTTCATTTTCATCAGACCTGAGTACCATCGGACACGAGAAATCCGGTGGGAATCTGGGAGGATCACCTCCTAAGGCTAAATACTACCTAGTGACCGATAGTGAACAAGTACCGTGAGGGAAAGGTGAAAAGAACCCCGGGAGGGGAGTGAAATAGAACTTGAAATCTTACTCTTACAAGCAGTGGGAGCACTTCGGTGTGACCACGTACCTTTTGCATAATGGGCCGGTGAGTTACTTAATGTAGCAAGGTTAAGGGAGAAAAACTTCCGGAGCCGTAGCGAAAGCGAGTCCTAATAGGGCGCCAAGTTGCTTTAAGTAGACCCGAAACCAGGTGATCTACCCAAGGCCAGGGTGAAGTACATTTAACCATGTACGGAAGCCCGAACGCACTGACGTTGAAAAGTCAGGCGATGAGCTTTGGGTCGGAGTGAAAGGCTAATCAAACCTGGCGATAGCTGGTTCTCCCCGAAATAGCTTTAGGGCTAGCCTTGCGTTTGGATAGCGGGGGTAGAGCACTGAATGATAAAGGAGCCTTCGGGCTTCTTTACTCAATCAAACTCCGAATACCGCTATATCCTTAGCGCAGGAGTCAGACTGTGGGGGATAAGCCCCATAGTCGAGAGGGAAAGAGCCCAGACCGTCGGTTAAGGTCTCCAATGCAGGCTAAGTGGGAAAGGATGTGAGATTACTTAGATAGCCAGGAGGTTGGCTCAGAGGCAGCCATCCTTTAAAGAGTGCGTAAAAGCTCACTGGGTTAGTGATCTTGCTCCGAAAATTTAACGAGGCTCAAGTCTGCTACCGAAACCACGGGAGT
>JAUWXE010000034.1 GCA_030616535.1 Candidatus Aerophobota bacterium | reverse complement strand
TAGAGGCCAGATGTCTTTCCCATCCATGGGCTTTTCTGGCTCTATTCCCAATCTGGCAAGAATGGTGGGGGGTAGGTCATAGTTATAAATCAGGCTCTCACAGGTTGTGCCAGCCCCTTCTCCATCTGGATGACGAATCATTAAAACCAAATCAGCGATCTCCCGGGACATGGGATGACCTTGTTTCCCTACTAGATTGTGTTCACCAATACAGTGCCCGTGGTCGGATATTACGGCAATGAGCGTATTTTCCATAAGGTTCAAATTTCTCATTTCTTCCAGAAAATAGCCCAGCCAACGATCTACCAAGGTTACCTCTCCGGCATAGTTTGCCCTGAGACGTTTTAATACCCTGGGACTAAGTTGATCAGCTCGACCATAAAGGGAAGACAAAAAATCAAGGGTATCATCATCGGGATCGTAGATTTTCCTATAATAAACAGGTGGATCCCAGGGCTCGTGAGGATCGAAAGAATCAAGGACGAGGAAAAACTTTTCTGTATCTTGATTTCGCTCCAGCCACCTGGCTCCTTCTCTAAAGACCTGGGCGGGGAAATAATCCTCTTCGCAGTTTCTATCAGCTACATTAGGTAGGTACCTACCAATGAAATCGGTAAACTTTCCTCCCAGTCCTCTTTCTCCTTTCCTTAAATTTTCAGGGATGTATCTTTCAATCTCTTCTCGGGACGGATAAGGTCCTGAACGATAAGGATCGCTCTCCTGGCCTCTTATCCAGGTCCACTCATCAAAACCACGGTGAAAATTCTCCGAGGGCTTAAACTGGTGATAAGTATCGGTTATGAATGCTGTGCGATAGCCATAGCCCTGCAAGATTTCAGCAATGGTATCTCGTTCCTCAGAAACAGGCTCCCAGCCAGGTGAACCAATAAAAAGGTTACCCTTATAAGCCTTATGATCCAGGAAGGGGAAGATACGGCAACCTGTCTGTAGAACTCTTCTAACCTGCAAAGTGGGAAGTGATTCTGGATAAGCATGGGTAAAAAGTACCGATTCTTTAGCAAGAGAGTCAAGATAAGGTGTTTTAATCCAATCATTTCCATAACAGCCCAGATGATCCTGCCTCAAGGTATCGATGATTATGAGCACTACATTCATCCTGTTTCCTCCTTACCCGTCCTCTAACTCTCTAGTTAAAATTATGGCTTCGGCAACCTCACGCATGGATTTACGGGTATTCATGCTCTGCCTCTGAATCCTTCGGTATGCTTCCTCTCCGGAAAGCCCCAGTCTTTGCATCAAAATATCCTTGGCCCGTTCTACCAGTTTGCGGGCTTCAAGCTCTTCTTGAATCACCCTTGTCTTTACCATCAGTTCCGTATTCTCGATGGCGATGGCAGCCTGATTGGCAACCGCGGTGAGAACATCTGCCTCCATTTTAGAGAACTCATGAAGACGGGAGGTATAGCAGTTGATCACTCCGATAGTCCGGCCCTTAACGCTTAAGGGAACACATAGAAGTGATTTTAGACCCTCTTTTTTAGCTATGTCCTTATACTTATACTCTGCCCTCTTCATAACATCAAATACAGCAATGGGCCTGTTCTCTTTTACCACCTTACCGGCAATACCCTCTCCCACCTTCAAGGGAGGCTTCTTGTTGTACTCTTCACTGATACTCTGAGTAGCCCTGATAATTAGCTTTTCGTCTTTTTCGTCCAACAACATTAAAGAGCAGATCTTAGAATTCATTACCTGAGCGGTCACGGTAACGATTAGCCTCAAGATATCCTCAAGGTAAAGATCTGAGGATATAGCTTTGCTTATCTTGGAAAGAGCCTCTATCTTTTCCACATAAGAAGGAAGTTCTTTATTTCCCGTAGGGGAATTTTTGGATTGTCGCAGTTTACTTTTTATAGGATAAAATTAATCCAGTTTAAATACAGGAACGGGGGACCTTTTCTGTTCGGATCTTTTCTTTAACTCCTTTACCCTGGCCAGCATCCGGGGAGAAAGAGAATCGGTTTTACTCGATTCTATGGCCAAAATAATTCTATCTAGATCCGGGTAGCTTAGGCCTATTTCTTCTTCATCGGTTTGTTCTTTCCACAACCCGGCACTTGGTGTTCTTTTTATTATCTCATCCGGAATTCCCAAACTCATAGCCAGCTCTCTCACCTGGGTCTTCAAAATATCTCCTAGAGGGAGAATATCACATCCTCCATCCCCATATTTGGTAAAATAACCTATGAGGATTTCACTCTTATTTCCTGTCCCGGCACCTAGATAATTCAAATTATTGGCACAATAATATAGAGTGGTCATTCGCAGTCTCGGTTTCAAATTGGCCAAAGCCAGCTTCCTGGCAGAAGGGAGGATCCCGAGGAGTCTGTCGTAAACAGAGTCCAGGACTATACGTTCTTTCCTCATACTCAACTTTTTAGCCATTAAATCGGCGTAGTGCTCATCCAAAGGATCGCTATGACAAGGCATAATCAATCCCATCACCTTTTCTTTCATGGCCATCTTGGCCAAACAGGCAACTACCGAGGAATCTACCCCTCCACTTAGACCAACTACCACGCCCTCAGTCTCTGCCTCTCGGACCTTTTGCCTTATCCAGTTAGATATCCGATCTGCTAGCTTCATTTTTATCTAGCACTTAAACCACCAAAATCACATATTCTCCTTTAATTTTTGATAGGTCTTGCGCAAAGACTCTGAGATTATCTTGGTATTTGAAATAAGAGGCATAAAATTGGTGTCCCCTTTCCAACGAGGAACCAGGTGAAGATGCAGATGATCCACTATGCCTGCCCCAGCCACACTTCCCAGATTCATCCCCACATTAAAACCCTCAGGATGTAAGACCTTCTTAAGTAGAGTTATCATCCGAGAGAGAATCTCCATCGTTTCCCTTGCCTCATTATCTTCGAAATCCTCAACTGAGTCAATGTGCCGGTATGGAGCTATCATGAGGTGACCGTTGTTATAAGGATAGGCATTAAGCATCACCAAGCACCTTTTTCCCCTGAAGAGAATGTAGTTATCTTCGTCCTTTTCTTGCCTGGGTTTTTCGCAAAATATGCATTTACTCTCCTTCTCACCCAGAATATACTCAACCCGCCAGGGAGCCCATAGTCTCTTCAATAATAACCCACCAATTGCATATTTTATGGTTAACCTAGCATAATTATTGAGTTTTGTCAACCTTGACATCTGAAGATATCCCCTATAAAATAGAAAATAAAATAGCTTCTTTTTTGTGCATAACTCATAAGATGGGCTTGGGGTCTGGGTTTAGATGAAGAAGGGAAGTATTTCAACTGGTTCTTTTTCTTAATTCTGGACGATTTTTAGTTATCCACAGCTGTGGATAACTCTGTGATTAACTTTGGACGAGGGAAAGAGTCTTTTTAAATGACCGATCGAGAGAAAAACGTCTGGGAAGAGCTTCTATCCAAGATAGAGAAAAAACTCCAACCACAGAACTTTAAGACCTGGTTTAAACCCACCCAATTATATTCAGCTACCTCAGAAAAGCTGACCATTATGGTTCCTAATGATTTCTTTAAAAAATGGTTAGATAGGCACTATATGGGAATGATAAAAGGAGCGATTACCGAGATTAGTGGGCATGCAATGGAGGTAGATTTTATTCTTCCTCCAAGGTACAACAATATTAAAAAGAGAAAAAAAGTTGGCCCTAAGAAAAAACATTTTGTTTCCAGGTTAAATCCTAGATTTCACTTCAATGGTTTTGTGGTAGGAAATAATAACCGATTAGCTCATGCGGCGGCTCTGGCAGTGGCTCAATCTCCTGCGCGTGCTTACAACCCTTTATTTATCTACGGGAAGGTAGGGTTGGGAAAGACTCATCTTCTTCAAGCTATCGGTCACTATATTACGGAAAATAGAAGCGAGTTGAGTTTTACCTATCTATCTTCTGAACAATTTACCAATGAGTTAATAAATGCCATTAGGGATGACAAAACAGTTGCTTTTAGAAGAAGATACAGAAATACCGACGTTCTGCTAGTGGATGATATTCACTTCTTGGCAGGAAAAGAAAGAACTCAGGAGGAGTTTTTCCACACCTTTAATGCCTTATATGAGGCCCACAAGCAGATAGTTCTTTCAAGTGATAGGCCCCCTGTAGAGATTCCCACTCTAGAGAAAAGACTCCTATCACGTTTTGAATGGGGCCTTATTGCTGATATTCAGTCTCCAGACCTGGAAACGAGGATTGCTATTTTAAAAAAGAAAGCAGAAATCGAAAATATAGATCTTTCCGATGAAGTAGCTATGTTTATTGCTGAGAGAGTAAAAACCAATATTCGTAAATTAGAGGGTTGTCTGGTAAGAATGGCTGCTTACTCCTCTCTATTTAAAGAAAAAATAGATATAAATTCAGTTAAGGAAATCTTAAAAGGCATCCTTCCCCAAGAAAAACCCAAACCGATTACAGTAGAGTTGGTTCAAAAAACAGTTGGTAAATACTATAAGATTAAAGAATCAACAATTAAAGGGAAAAAGAGAGTTAGATCCATTGCTTTTCCCAGGCAAATAGCTATGTACCTGTGCCGGGAGTTCACCGAGGATTCTTTTCCAGAAATCGGAGCAAAGTTTGGCGGTAAAGATCACACCACAGTTATGTATGCCTGGAGAAAGATAGCCGAACAAGCTAAAAAAGATGAGGTTTTAAGTAATGAATTAAAAGAATTAAAGAATCTGCTAAAAACCTCTTAATATTCTGGGGAGTATTTGAGGATAAACCTTAGTAAAAACTTAAAAGGTTCTTTTGTTGTGAATAAGATAGAAAAGTTCATCTTTTATCCTCACATTTATTTTTCTATTCTGAATAGGTGTAACCATAGCTTTCGTGTTTATCCCCATAATTCACATACTGTACTACTACTACTATTTACTTAAAGTACATAATAGTAATAGTATTGAGTAAATCTTTAACTAAGAAACTCAAATAATAAAAAATGGCAGAGTTAATAATCCTTCTGGGAGGAAAAAATGAGCGAGATTAAAGAGCTCAAAGAGGAAGATTTCCAGGAAAAGGTATTAAAAGCAGATAAACTAGTAGTGGTAGATTTCTGGGCTAAATGGTGCAGCCCCTGCTTAAAGATGGAACCCATAGTTGAGGAGCTAAGCAAAGAGTTTAAAGACAAGGTTGACATTTACAAATTAAATGTAGATGAAAGCGCCTCTAAAGCAGCTGAGTATGGAGTACGAGGCATCCCTGCTTACTTTTTTTTAAAAATGGAGAAGTAACTGATCGGGTAGTCGGAATAACGTCAAAAAAGGAACTTGTGCGTCGTTTAATGAAGTTGATAAGTTAATTGTTTATGAAAAACAGAAAAGTAAGAGTAGTTTTTCAACCGGAAAGAAAGGAGATTCTCACCTCCATTAAAACTCCTATTAGAGAAGCGATAGAAAAGGCAGGAGTTAAGATAAATTTTCCCTGCGGCGGAAAAGGCATATGTGGAAAGTGTAGGATTAGGGTCAAAGGGAAACTTTCTCCCTTAACTTCGGTTGAAAAAAAACATCTCCAGTCGGTAGAGAACGATGTTCGCCTGGCTTGCCAGGTAGCTGTTGAAGGCGATGTTGAGGTTGAGATTTACCCTCTTTCCTTAATTTCCTTTCCTAAAATTTTAACTGACAGAATAAACAGAAAAATAAAAATCAAGCCTGTAATTAAGAAAATATACCTTTCTCTTTCTCCCCCCAGCCTTAAAGACCAAATTGCGGATCTATCCCGCCTGGAAAGACATCTGGGAGAAAGGGGGATTAGGTATCCTTTAACTGATCTTGATCTAATTAAAAGGCTCCCGGGGGTTATGCGGGAGGGAGATTTCAAGCTTACGGCCGTACTAGAGAAACAGAGGCTATTGGTAGTAGAAAAAGGCGACACGAGGGGAAAAAATTTTGGGGTGGCTTTCGATGTAGGAACTACGACAGTGGTGGGGACGCTAATAGACTTGGACACGGGAGAAGAGCTGGCTACAGATGCTCTCTTAAACCCCCAGACCTCGTTTGGAGAGGACGTGGTAAGCCGGATAGACTTTCTTCAGTCACATCCGGAGGGGCTTAAAATCTTGCAAAAGAGGATAATCGGGGCAATAAACCGGATAATCCAGCGGTTGAGGGAAGTGGGTGAAGTAAAAAAAGAAAACATTTATTTAGCTACTTTTGTAGGGAATACAGTCATGCAGCATCTTCTTTTAGGGGTAAATCCGACAAACTTAGCTCTTTATCCTTATGTTCCTGTTGTCAAGAGATCCATGGAGTTAAAAGCCACTGATTTAGGAATTAGAATAAATCCGCAGGGAAGTTTATATCTTTTCCCTAGCATTGCTGCTTTCGTAGGGGGAGATACAGTAGCAGTCATCCTGGCTACCTCCTTATCTAATGAGGATAGCCGGAAGGTAAGACTAGCCATAGACATTGGGACCAACGGTGAGATTGTTCTGGCCAAAGGAAAAAAGTTAGTTTGCGCTTCTACAGCTGCTGGGCCGGCCTTTGAAGGAGCGAGGATCTCGCAGGGAATGAGAGCAGAAAGAGGGGCTATAGAGAAGGTAAGACTCGAGGAAGGGAAGATAGAGGTAGAGGTGATAGGAGGAGGCAGGGCCAGAGGGATTTGTGGCAGCGGGCTGATAGACACCTCCAGCCAGCTCCTAAAGGAAAAGATCATTGATAGCTCGGGACGGCTCAAGCCTTCTTCTAAAGCAAAAGAATGGTCGAGCAGGATAATAAGAAAAAATGACCATAATGGTTTTCTTCTGGTAGAAAAAGAAAAAGCTCAAGATGGAATTCCTATTATTCTCACCCAAAAAGACATAAGAGAGCTTCAATTAGCCAAAGGGGCTATTTGCTCGGGGATAAAAATTCTCCTCACCTGTCTAGGGGTAGAAAGAGACGAGGTAGATGAGGTTCTCCTGGCCGGAGCATTTGGAAGCTATATTAACCCTGAAAGTGCTCATCTGATTGGTCTTATCCCTACTTTTCCCAAAGCTAAAGTGAGGAGTGTGGGCAATGCGGCAAGTCTGGGGGCAATCATGGCTCTGGTCTCAGAAAAAAACCGTAAGCAAACGGAGAAAATTTCCGAAGGCGTAGACTATGTTGAGCTGGCCTCCTACCCCGATTTTTCGGATATCCTCACCCAGGCCATGGACTTTGGCAAACAGGAGTGAGCCACAAAATAACCACTATTTTTCAGTGTTGGAGGGGGAGATTTCTTTCTCTTGAGATTCTTCCTTAAGACTCGCCGGTTTTAGTTTACCCTCTGCAATTTCCTTTAAAACCAGGGTAGGGAGTTTCTCGTGAGTGTCCTCCAGGGCCATTTTATCCTTTTCTTTAACAAGTTGTCTAACTCTTCGAATGGCCAAACGGGTAAGTTCGTATTTATCTTCTATCCCACTTTTACGTAGTAAATCATCGGTAGAGAACTTAATCAGCTAAAGCTCCTTTTAACTTGATATCAACCCTCGGAATCTCTCATTTCTTCCAGGGGTACTCTATTCATGCGACAGCGTTCCGCTCTGATTATGGCGATTAAATCATCTAAAGCTCTGTTTATATCGTCGTTTATTATTAAATAATCGTAATAAGGCGCATAGTCAATCTCTTTTTTTGCCTGTTTTATTCTTTCCTTAACCCTCTCGTAATCCTCGGTACGCCGGCTTCTTAATCGCTTTTCTAGCTCCTGCCAGGAGGGAGGAAGAAGAAAGACTAGCACCGCCTGAGGATAGTTTTTCTTGATTTGGGTCCCGCCCTTGACATCAACCTCCAGAACCACATCCTTTTCTGCTTCTATGGCCTTATTTAAAAGATTAGCTGAGGTTCCGTAAAGCTGCCCATGTACTTCTGCCCATTCCACGAATTTCCGGGCGTCTACCATTTTTTGGAATTCTTCCCGGGAGACAAAATAGTAATCTACCCCTTCTATCTCGTTCTTGCGAGGGTGCCGGGTAGTGAAAGATACCGAAAAAATAAATGAGGGTGAGCTTTGGAGAAGTCTTTTACACAGGGTAGTTTTGCCGGCTCCTGAAGGAGCAGAAATAGCCACGATTAAGCCTTTCTTCTTTTTAAACAAGTTTCTTCTTTTATCCATGGAAAAAGATTTTTAAGGATTTAGAGTTAAACACTGGAAACCCAACTAGATCAGTTAAGTTCCAAATTTCTTTTACTCATAAGTGGTTGGTTGGTCATTCGATATTCTGAACTTCCTCTCTGATTCTTTCTAGATCCTCCTTAATTTGGACAACCAGGCGAGAGATAATGAAAGAATTGGCTTTTGCTCCTATGGTATTAATTTCTCTCTGGAGTTCCTGCAGTATAAATCTTATTTTTTTCCCCACCGGCTCTTTCTGCGGCAAAGTGATTTGCAGCTCATTTAAATGAGATTGAAATCTCAGCTTTTCCTCGCTGACGTCACCGCGTGAGATAAGAAGGGATAGCTCACGGGTAACCTTTTCTCTATCTTCTCCTGGTACCAAAAGGCTCTCCAGCTTTTCCTTTGTCTTCTCTTGATAGCTCTTTTGAGCCGTGGGGATCTCTTTTTCCAGGCTGGAAAGTCTTTTTTGGATTCTCTTAAGGTACCGAAGAATGCTTTGAAGATGCTCTTTTCCCTCCTTTTCTCTCATCTTGAGAACGTTCTTTAAGGCCTTGGTTAAGGCTTTCTTCAGCATAGTCTCTAAATTCTTTTTGATCTGTGGTTTTGTGGATGACGAGATTACCCCGGGGAGGGCTAAGAGATGAGAGAGAGTTACTCTGTCATTCAGCTCCAGGTCCTGACAAAGCCTGGAAAGGACATTTTTGTAAGAGGTGGCACGCTCCCGATTTATCGCTACTTCAGAGAGGAAGGGGGGTTTCCATCTAATCTCAACATTAAGATTTACTTTCCCCCGCTTAATTTTTTCTCTGACCAACTGCCTAATTTTTTTCTCCCAGGCAAAGGGAATCGCCTCAGAAGATTTAACTTCTATTTCCAGGAACCGGTGATTAACCGTGCTCATCTCCACCCGGAGATCTACTTCCTGGCTGCTTTCTCTTCCTTCCCCATACCCGGTCATACTGTGCAATTAAAACGCTCCTGGCCGACTGACCATTATTATACCTTACCCCTCTCCCCTGTCAAGAAATACCTCGGGACTCTTCCCCTCCGTCGCTGTATATCAGCTATAGCCTTTATAAATCTTTCCGATACCTCTAGCCTTAATGACCTCCATCCCTATTCTCCAGGATTTTGTCCACCTGGTGTGAGTCCTTAAGCTCCTTCAAAATCTCTTTCAATGATTTTCCCAGCACAGGATGAACCAGGTGAGGATTGATTTCTACCAGTGGCGTAAGGACGAATCTCCTTTTATGTAGATGAGGGTGAGGAACTACCAGGTCGACTTTGTCGACTACTGTATCCTCGTAAAGCAAAAGATCCAGGTCTATCATCCGGGAGGTTTTCTTTTTTTCTCTGACCCTTCCCATCCTTTTCTCAATTTCGAGTAAGGTATGGAGAAGTTTTTCCGGGGACTGTTCGGTTTTTCCTTCCAGAACACAGTTTACAAACCATCCACCTTTCATTCCCACCGGCTCGGTAAGGTAGAAAGAGGATCTTTTTTCCACTACTATCTTCTTTTTTAGGTGATTCAGGGCAACGTCTATATTCTTAAGTCTATCGCCCTTATTTGAACCTAATCCGATATAGACGACGGGCATTTATTTCCGTACCTCAAAATACCTCCCACCACACTTCTCAGAATCCTTGGGATCCCTGTCTCCTGGTATCTCTACCCCGAAGCATTTACCCTTTTTCTCATCCACCGGCTCATTTTGAAAATCCCTTTGCCTCGCACAAGACCGCTTTTGCCGTCTTCATTTCTTAGCCTTAATTACAGTCTTTGAAAATTGATGATGAGATTTATCTAGAGAGTTCTTACAAAGTTCAGATCTCCGATCCTATCGTATAGTTTTTCATCGGAGGTTATAAAGATAGAGTCGGTTTCTCTGGCCAGGGTGAGAAAATAGGCGTCATAGACGGTTATGTCTCTTTCAAGGGCAAGATCCACGGAGAGCTGAAGGATGTCGTAGTCAAAAGGGTATATATT
>JAUWXE010000106.1 GCA_030616535.1 Candidatus Aerophobota bacterium | reverse complement strand
GGTTCTCAACCAATCGATCTGAGAGAACTGGTGGCATTAATTGAATCGGGTCTGGGAAAGAAAGCCAGGATAAGACATCTTCCTGATCAGCCGGGTGATCTTCCCATCACTTTTGCTGATCTCACTAAATCGAGGAAAGTACTGGGTTATAACCCCAGAATAGAAATAAAAGAAGGTATTAGAAGATTCATTGAATGGCACCGGAGTAAGTCTTGATTTCTCAGGAAAGAATTAGTATTCAGGAGATTTATACGCGTATCGAGGGACTTTCCCCAAAGGAGCCTTATATCAGCCACCTTAACGAGTCTTCGAGTTGAGGAAGAAGAAAGACGTGATGTCTGAGGAGCGGAGCGACGAGTTTCACGTCTTTCCCGAAACGAGAAGACGAGCAGAAACAATCCAAAGTCGATATACAGCGACGAAGGGGAAGAGTCCCGAGATTCTCTTGACAGGGGAGAGGGGCAAGGTATAATAATGATTAGTCGGGGGGGAGCGTTTTAATTGTACAGCATGACCGGGTATGGGGAAGGAAGAGAGAGCAACAAGGAAGTAGATCTCCATGTGGAGATGAGCACAGTTAACCACCGGTTCCTAGAAATAGAAGTTAAATCTTCTGAACCGATTCCTTTTGCCTGGGAGAAAAAAATTAGGCATTTGGTTAGAGAAAAAATTAAGCGGGGAAAAGTAAGTCTTAATGTTGAGGCTAAATGGAAACCCCCCTTCCTCTCTGAAGTAGTGATAAATCGGGAGCTTGTCACCTCCTACAAAAATGCCCTTTCTGGGCTTTGCCAGGACCTAGGGCTAGATGACAGAGTGACCCTCTCTCATCTTTTAGCACTTCGAGGTGTAATCTCACCCCCTAGAAAACCACAGATCAAGAAGAGTCTAGAGACCATGTTGGAGAAAGCCTTAACCAAGGCCTTAAAGAACGTTCTCAAGATGAGGGGAAAGGAGGGAAAAGAACATCTTCAAAGTATTCTTCGGTACCTGAAGAGAATCCAAAAAAGACTTTCCGACCTGGAAGAAGAGATCCCCACGGCTCAAAACCTCTATCAAGAGAAGGTAAAGGAAAGCCTGAAGAACCTTTTGGCATTAGGAGAAGATAGGGAAAAGGTCGCCCGCGAGCTATCCTTCCTTATCTCACGCGGTGACATCAGCGAGGAAAAGCTAAGATTTCAATCTCATTTACGCGAGTTGCAAACCACTTTGCAGCAGAAAGAGTCGGTGGGGAAAAAAATAAGATTTATACTACAGGAACTCCATAGAGAAATTAACACCATGGGAGCAAAAGCTAATTCTTTTATTATCTCTCGCCTTGTTGTCCAAATTAAAGAGGATCTAGAAAGAATCAGAGAGGAAGTTCAGAACATCGAATGACTAACCAACCACTTATGAGTAAAAGAGAATTTAGAACTTAGCTAATCTAGTTAGGTTTCTGGTGCTTAACTCTAAATCCTGAAAAATCATTTTCTATGAATAAAAGGAGAAATTTGTTTAAAAAGAAGAGTTTAATCGTGGTTATTTCTGCTCCTTCAGGAGCGGGCAAAACTACCCTCTGCAAAAGACTTCTCCAAAACTCACCCTCATTTACTTGTTCGGTATCTTTCACTACTCGGCATCCTCGTAAGAATGAGATAGAAGGGGTAGACTATTGCTTTGTCTCACCCACAGAATTCCAAAAAATGATAGAGGACCGAAAATTCGTGGAATGGGCAAAGGTGCATGAGCAACTTTACGGAACCTCAGCTAATCTTTTAAATAAAGCCATAGAAGCGGAAAAAGATGTGGTGCTGGAGGTTGATGTCAAGGGCGGGACCCAAATCAAGAAAAACTATCCTCAGGCGGTGCTAATCTTTCTCCTTCCTCCCTCTTGGCAGGAGTTAGAAAAACGGTTAAAAAGCCGACGTACCGAGGATTACGAGAGGGTTAAGGAAAGGATAATACAGGCAAAAAAAGAGATTGAGTATGCGCCTTATTATGATTATTTAATAATAAACAACGATATAAATAGAGCTTTGGATGACTTGACCGCCATAATCAGAGCGGAACGCTGTCGCATGAATAGAGTACCCGTGCGAGAATTGAGAGATTTTGACCACTGATATCAAGCTAAAAGGAGCTTTAACTGATTAAATTCTCTACTGATGATTTATTACGTAAAAGTGGGATAGAAGATAAATACGAGCTTACCCGTTTGGCCATTCGAAGAATCAGACAACTTGTTAAAGAGAAAGATAAAATGGTCCTGGAGGACCGCCGCGAGAAACTGCCTATCTTGGTTTTAAAGGAGATTGCGGAGGGTAAACTAAAGCCGGAGAGTCTTGAGGAAGAGTCCCAGGAGAAAGAAACTCCCCCCTCCACCGAAAAATAGCTGTAAGCGTTCAGCTATCCAGCAATTCCCTGATAAAAGAAAAAATAATCACGTCCCTTTTTTTTCAATCCTGCTTCCCAAATCTCATGGCCTGGGTGAGGATATCCGGAAACTCGGGGAAAGAGGCCAGCTCAACATAATCTACCCCTTCAGAAATTTTCTCTGCTTGCTTACAGTCCTCTTCTGAAACAAGAGCCATAATTGCACCCAGACTTGCCGCATTACCCACACTCCTCACTTTAGCTTTAGGAAAATTGGGAATTAGACCAATTAGATGAGCACTTTCAGGGTTAATATAGCTTCCAAATGCTCCAGCCAGAAGAACCTCATCTACTTCGCCTCTTTCTACTTCAAGACGGGTGAGGAGAATTTTTATCCCCGAGCAAATAGCTCCCTTGGCCAATTGAAGCTCCCTTATATCTTTCTGGGTGAGGACAATAGGAATTCTATCTTGAGCTTTTTCTCTTTCCACCAAAAGAAAACCATTGTGGTTATTTTTCTTTGTTATCCTACTCGACCATTTTTCTTTTGCTTTGGAAGAAGGCTTGAGCCATCCCGAGCTGTCAATGATCTCTTCCTTTAGAAGCTGGCTGGAGGCATCTATTAATCCACTGCCACAAATTCCCCTGGCCCTACCTCCTCCTATCACCCCTATCTCTACCTTCCCTTCTTCAAGTTTTACCTTCTCTATAGCCCCTCTTTCTGCTCTCATTCCCTGGGAGATCCTCGCTCCTTCAAAGGCCGGTCCAGCAGCCGTAGAGGCGCAAACTAACTTTTTTCCTTTGGCCAGGACAATCTCACCGTTTGTCCCAATGTCTATGGCTAATCTTACCTTCTGACTATTATCATCGAATAAGGAGGTGGCCAGAATGACTGCAACTGTATCTCCTCCTACAAAAGCAGCGATATTAGGAAAAAAATATAAGCTCCCCTGGGGATTTATTCTAATCCCTAAATCACTAGCTTTTAACTCCATAGACCTCTTGAGCACAGGGACATAAGGATAAAGAGCTAAATTTGTAGGATTCACTCCCAAAAGAAGATGCTGCATGACTGTATTTCCTACAAAGGTAGCTAAATAAATGTTTTCTCTTTTTACTTCACCTACTCGGCTCAACATCTGGATTATCCGGTTTATTGC
>JAUWXE010000119.1 GCA_030616535.1 Candidatus Aerophobota bacterium | reverse complement strand
TCAAAGACATTATGACTCCCCGGGAAAAACTAGAGATTGCCTCTCCGGACGATAACGGTAATGAGATCCTCTCAAGACTGAGCAGTCGGAACATCCATCAACTTCCGGTAATAGAAGAAGGGAAGGTACAAGGAATTCTTTGCCGGGCTGATGTGCTTAGATTTCTACACCTTCGTTCGGAACTGGGAGTGTAGAGTTTGCGAGGGTTAAAAACCTATTCTTTAAACTTTCCTCATCTTAGAGTATTTTCTGTCCGCAGTCCGGACCTCTTCTACTTTCTTAACTGAATAATTTCTACGGTATTCTTCCTTTAGTATCATTGTAGCCAAAAGAAAAAGAATGATTTGACTGGCAACTCATTTTTGGTACACTTTGGGAATGCAGAAAAGAGACAGGGGCACAGAATTTTGCAGATACATATGATTGTTCGATATTTGAGGGTGATTGCTGTGGACAAGGAAAAACCTAATCTCATCGGTATGATTAGTATAACTTTCGCCGCTCTGGCTTGGCTTCTCCTGAGAACTGGTACTCGATTCGATCGCATCAGGTATCCCTGTCAGAGGGCCAGCCTGGACATGGTTCTTCTGGGAATTCCTCTTCTCGGCTCTTTTATGGTGAGAAATAAGGCTAAAAAGCGAGAGTGGAGCAAGAAAAGAATTGCCTTTCTCGTATCAGGAATCCTGGTGGCCGGGATGGGGATGCTGGTTGCCTCAAATTCTTTTATCTTCAACCTGCTTTATGCAAGTCTGAAGCCGGAGACGAGTTATGTCCAAAATAAAGATTTAACCATTACCGAGCTTCACTCTGATGCCCCGGTCTCAACAGTATATGTCGCCAAAGGTGGAGACCCTGCCGATAGCCTCAATTCTCTTCTCTCACTCATGGGGGAAAAGGGGCTCTCAATTTACCAAACTTCTCAAACAGAAGGGATTATTGGAAAAGAGGATACGGTTCTCATAAAGATTAATGGAGAGTGGCAACAACGAGGCGGAACCAACACCGATCTTCTCAAAGCCTTTATCCAGAAAGTCATCGATCATCCGGAAGGTTTCGGAGGGGAGGTAGTGGTGGTGGAGAATGGGCAGTGGGCCATATTTCTTGACTCGAACCAGAGCAATGCTGAAGAGAAACGTCAGAGTTTTCAAAAGGTGGTAAACTATTTTGAAAATCAGGGATACCAGGTCTCCTTATACGACTGGACAGGGATCGGAGGAACTGCCGGAGAAGTTATCGTTATCGAAGAGAATGAAAGGGAAAAGGATGGATACGTGGACCTACCGGCAGGAGTGTCTTATCCGATATTTACTACCAAATTTGGTACCCGAATTAGCTTGAAAGATGGAATCTGGAAAGAAGGCAAATACGACAAGTCGCAGCTCAAATTTATCAACATGCCGGTTCTGAAGAGTCATTCACTGATGGGCGTAACTGCGGCGACAAAGCACTACATGGGCGTTCTCAGTACCCCCCTCTGTAATGATGGTTTTGACCAGCACCAGGGGATGATTGAGCAGGGACTTATGGGAAGGATGATGGCCGAGGTTATCTATCCCGATCTCAACGTGATTGATGCTAACTACATCGGTGTCAGCTCCCGAGGTCCAGCTTCCAGCTATGAGAGTGCCTACAAGGCTGATCTAGTTTTAGCGGGCCTAGATCCCATAGCTTTGGACTATTATGCCGGAAAGTACATTCTCTACCCCCTTACTAAATTTGAACGTCACCATCCAGATTGTCGAGATTCTAAAAGGACCTCAAGGTATTGGGGTTACCCCTACAATGCCTTTCATCAGTATTTGACAGTATCAAAAAGGGAGCTGGAAAAAAGTGGCTACCAGCTAACCATGAATGAGAAAAAGATTCAGGTTTTTGTCGCTGGCTTCAAGGATAGTTCACGAGAAATGCACCCACTGAGCCGTTGAGGACATTAATTAAACACAGCGTTGCCGAGTAGGCGAGGAAAGCAAAATGAATAATCTTTCTAAGGCGATTAAAACGGCCATTAAGATGGAAGAGGATGGTATATATTTCTATCAAAAAGCAGCCAAGAAAACTTCCCATCCTTTTGGTAAGAAGATGTTCTTATCTTTTGCCGGGGATGAGAAAAGGCACTTAACTGTCCTGAAGGAAATCCTCGCTGACCTTAAATTCTCAGATTTTAACCGATTCTTCGAGGAAAAAAAGCCCCGAGAGAAAATCAAAACCGTCTTTCGGGAAGTTAAGAATGAGATTAAGGAAAGAATTGCCGCAAGTTCTGACGAGCTAGAGGCGTTGAAAATTGGCATGGATATGGAATCGAAAAGCTCCGAGTTCTACCAGGGCGCTTTAGAAAAGACCCAGGATTCCCATCTAAAGGCTTTTTTCACAAGGTTGATTGAGGAAGAAAAAGAACATTACGAGCTTCTGCAAAACACTCACTCTTACCTTGAAGATTCTGGAGACTGGTTTCTCTGGGAAGAAAGGGCTCTGCTTGATGGAGGATGAAGAAATAGTAAGGGAAAATCCAGCTAAAAATAAGAACTAAGAAAGATTGAAGAAAGGGGAGTAGAGCGATGAGTATCTTTTTTTCCATCCTGGAAGTGGTAGAAATGGCTATAAGCACAGAAAAAAGCGGTCGGGCTTTTTACCAAACTGCCTCAAAACTAGCCAGGGAAAAGAGTCTTGAAGAGCTTTTCCGATACCTGGCAGAAGAGGAAGGAAAACATCTCCAGACCTTCCAGGGTTTCTATGATACCCTCAAGGAAGGACCGGAAACCACGCCCTACAACTGGGAGGAGGCAAAACTCTATCTTAAGGCTCTGGTAGATTCCAGATTCTTCACCCGGCCCGAT
>JAUWXE010000103.1 GCA_030616535.1 Candidatus Aerophobota bacterium | reverse complement strand
CCAAGCTAATAGCGTTGTTCTACAGTTGTGCCTGGATAATAAAACTGGAGGATTTCCCTGGTGCTGTAGCCTTTCTCAGCCATTCCCCTGACTCCCCACTGACACATCCCCACTCCATGGCCTGATCCTTTCCCGGTGAAAATAAAATATCTGGCATACCTGACGACTTTGAATAAGGTGCTTTTTATATTATCATATCCCACCAACCTCCGAAATTCAGTCCCCTTTAGATATTTTTCTCCTCCTCGGTGATGTATTCTTAGCTCCTTGACTCGGCCACTTTGATCAAAACTGAGTGGCTGAATCTGATAGAGTTTATCCAGTGATAGTTCCTTCTCCCTCAGAAGCTCCCTCAGCTTTCCAGCTTCAACTTTCCACTCCCAATCATAATGCGGACTGTCTTTACAGAATGGATCATCTCTGGCCTCTAGGTAAGGAAATGGTTCTCCCCAGACATCGGCACTGGAGGCGGTATATCCTCCACAACAGGCATTATAATAAGCATTTATTAGCTCTCCCTCATGGATGATTACTTTGCCCCGGGTGGAGTCAACCGCCTTTCTGACACGAGGATCTTCTGATTCCACTCCTCCGTATACCTGATCGTCTTCTGTGCTTAAGAGATGATAATCCTGATTTTTCGGTAAAGAAGTCTCTAATTTCTTCAGAGCATAAGTTCTAGCTGCAATAACTTGGGCAGCCACAGCCACAAGGGGCCAGTCGGGGGAAATTTCCCATTTGATCACTCCATAAAGATATTCTTCCAGAAGAAGCTCATTTATGACCTGAAGAAACTTACCCTTCTGTCTAATGAGAAGACTACCCCGATATCTTCGTCCATTAACCAAACACAGGGAACTATCTTTTTCAGGCTTTATCCAGACACTAGTTCCCCAATTTCTTTGCTCTATCTTTATCCCGCTTGGGGAAGATGCAATTTTTAAGGGTGGGCTTGAGGGTAAGAAAAGACGAATATTTCCTTTTCCTTCAACTCGAAAAGCACCAGTGGCACTGGCTTGGATGATTTCTTTCTCCAAGATCTTCACCCTAATAGTCGGCGAGGATGAAGCTTCGGCAGCCAAGGAGAATACCAGGAAAAAAGTCACCCCTAGCGATATAGCTAACGCTTTCATCTTCAAAATTCTTTTATAAAACACTGAGGACCCACCTTCCAACTTGTAGTCTAGGTTTTATAAACCTTTTTCGGCTCAAAGACTTTCTTTGCCACCAGTTCCAGCTCTCCTTTCTCATTCACCTTTCTAAAAAAACAGGATCTATAGCCGGTGTGGCAGGCAGCTTTTACCTGTTCAACTTTAATAAGTAGAGTATCTTCATCACAATCTACCCGAATCTCCTTCACCAGCTGATAGTGACCGGAAGCCTCTCCTTTTAGCCAGATCCTCTTCCTGGATCTACTCCAGAAGTAGGTTTTACCAGTGCCTAAGGTTTTTTCCAGAGCCTCCCGGTTCATCCAGGCCATCATAAGAACTTCCCCGGTTTCGATATCCTGGATTATTACCGGGATTAACCCCTCCTTATTGAAACTGAGCTTTTTCATGAAATTCATAACCACATCATTGTAATTTATTGAGGTTGTACTCGCTTCGCCTAATCACCTCGTAAAAATTTCATGGCCTCTTCCAATTCAATTTCACCAGTGTATAAGGCTTTACCGATGATCATTCCAGTCACTCCCAGATTAGTGAGCTTAGCAATTTTTTTAACATCCTCAAGAGAAGATATCCCCCCTGAAACAATCACATCCACACTTGCTGCCTTAACAAAATGCCGTACAGCCTCCGCATTGACTCCTTTTAGAGTTCCATCGCGGGTAACATCGGTAAAGATTATGGTGCTGACCCCCACCCTGGCTAAATCTTTGGCTAGATGGCTAGCCTGGATTGGAGTTTCCTTTTCCCAGCCTTCTACCACCACGTGGCCTTCCCTGGCATCAACAGAAGCAATAATCTTACTGCCAAATTCTCGACAAGCTCTCTCCATAAACGTGAGAGAAAGAGCACAACTTCCCAAAATGGCGTAATCTATCCCTTTTTCAAAAATCTTGTTTAAAATAGAAAAATCTCTAATTCCTCCTCCCAGCTCCAACGGGACATCTACTTCCCTGGCCATTTTCTCTACCAGGCCCAGATGCCGTGGCCTTCCCTGCCATGCCCCATCCAGATCAACCACGTGTAAACGCTGAGCTCCAGCCTCCACCCATCCCCTAGCTACAGCCAGGGGATCCTCAGAGTAGATAGTCTGCTTCTCTTTTTTCCCCTGCCAGAGTCGTACACACCTACCTTCTTTTAAGTCTATGGCTGGAACAATTAACATTGCCTGATTATGCCAATTTCTTGACCAACCTAGCTATTTTTTTCCCCAGAGCCTTGCATTGAACTCTTACTCTCTCATCAGGTTTCTCAATGCTTACCGGACCATAGTGATCCCCTTGGGAGGAACCCTGCACTATCATCCCATGAATCAACATCATTTGTAAGATAGAAACTATTGTCGTTTCGTTTCCTCCCCCAATATTGGCTGAAGAAGCAAAAGCGCCTCCCACTTTTCCTTCCAGTCTTCCATGATATTTAACTGAACGATCAAAAAGATCCTTAACGGGGGCAGCCGCCCCTCCATAGTAGGTAGGTGAGCCTACAATTATCCCATCCCAGGCAAGAAGGTCCTCGAGGGTGGTATCTTCTATTCTTTTAAGTTCGACTTCCACCCCTTCTTCTTTCACTCTCTGGGAAACAAACTCAGCCATCTTTTGAGTATTTCCACTACGAGAATAGTAACTAACCCCGATTTTAGACATCTAAGTCTCCTTTTTTACAGAACCTTATTCATCTCATCCCGGCAGGCTCCCCCAAGATCTGACTCTTTTCTCTTCTCGAGGATCTTTAACCCGAGTTCGCGGGGAACCACTTTTCCTATGAGACTACATTTTATTCCTTTTCTTTGGTAGATCTCGATGAGTCTCTCTCCCTCGCTGGGGCTTAAAGTAAGAATCAAAGCTCCCGAGGCCAGAAGACCCAGAGGATCTAATCCGTAAAACTTGCAGATTGTCTCGGTTTCTGGCAACACCGGTATCCTTTCCTTTTCGATTCTTATTCCCACACCTGAGGCACAAGCCAGCTCCCACAGACCTGTCCTTAATCCACCCTCGGTAGGATCATGCATGCAGTGAACCTCACAACTTCTTGTTGCCAAAAGGGCCTCTTTGACTACACTTATTCCCGGTTGATAAAGCAGGCGACTTAGCTTCTTCAGCGTGTCTGGAGCAACTCTTCTTTTTAACTCTTTCTTCTTTTTTTGATAAATAACGTGAGTGCCTTCTATAGCAACTCCTTTGATAAGAAGAACCGCATCCCCAGCTTTTGCTCCTGAACCCTTAACCAGTCTTTCTCTGGCCACCTCTCCTATCATTTGCCCTACGGCAATGGGTCGATCAAGGTTAAAGGTCACCTCCGGGTGTCCTCCTCTGAGGGAGATACCCAATTTCTGGCAGGCCGATTTCATCTGGTCAAAAATAGTCTTTATCAATTCTTTAGAAGTACCCTGCTGAGGAAGAAGAAGAGTAGGCAAAAACCAGCGAGGGGTGGCCCCCATGCAGGCTATATCGTTGGCATTAATATT
>JAUWXE010000003.1 GCA_030616535.1 Candidatus Aerophobota bacterium | reverse complement strand
TTGCCGGTCCTAATGAAGCAGCCATGGAAAATGTGCGCAAGGCTTTTCAGAGGCGACATCCCTTGACAGAGCTCAGCAGATTGATTCTTCAGGATAGGTTGTCTAAGGTGTGCAGGGAAAGACTAGCCAAAAACTTTTTCTGTGACTGGGTCATGGAAGCTAAGAAAAGGGAAAAGCTGAAGGAAGAGGGCTTTAAAGCTCCCTGGTTTTTTGTCATTTCTCCCACCAACACCTGTAATCTTAATTGCTACGGCTGTTATGCCCATGAATATCCACGAGGCCAGGGCCTATCTTACGCAACTCTGGATAGGATTTTACGAGAAGCCGAAAGCCTGGGCATTCGTTTTTTGACCATCTCGGGTGGAGAACCCTTCTATTATAAGGATAAAGAGACAGGGAAGGATCTGTTTGACTTGGCTAAAGAGCACAATGATATGTATTTCCAAGTTTATACTAATGGGACATTGTTAGATGAAGACAGGATAGAAAGATTAGCCAGGTTAGGCAATGTAGCACCCGCTATTAGCCTGGAGGGATTTAAAAAGGAGACTGATGAGAGAAGAGGCAAGGGAGTCTGGGAGAAAATAAATAAGGTAAGGGAGAATCTCTACCGGGCGGGGGTCCTGCAGGGATTTTCCGTAACTGTAACCAGAGAAAATGCCCAAATAGTTAGCAGTGATGAATTTATAGATGATCTTATTGAGCGGCATGTCTCCTTTGGTTGGTATTTTATTTATATTCCCATAGGGAAAAAACCGGCCACCGAACTCATGCCTACTCCTGAGCAGAGAGCTAGACTTCGTCAGAAGGTGTGGGAGTGGAGATCAAAGAAGTCTATCTTCGTGGGAGACTTCTGGAATGACGGACCCTGGACTGGCGGATGTATAGCTGGGGGAAGAAAATATTTTCATATCAATTCTAAAGGAGATATTGAGCCCTGCGTCTTTGTTCACTTTGCTGTGGACAATATCTTTGATTTATGGAAACGCGGTAAGGGGCTGCAGGAGGCGATTGTTTCTCCCTTTTTTCTCTCCATAAGAAAGAAACAACTGGAACAGAACCATAATTGGCTAACTCCCTGCGCCATTATAGACAAACCCGAGATCCTGAGAGAGGCAGTTAAAGAACTTGGCGCCTACCCAACTCATAAAGGAGCAGAGACCATTATCAATGGTAAGACTGCAGAATTCCTTGATAATTATGCCAGACATCTGGATGAAATTACCAGACCAGAGTTTGAAAAGATGCTCGTCGGAGAATACGACTCTCCCGTGGTAAAGTTAAGCCAGGTCATAAAGAATCAGCAAAAGAAAAATAAAAAAGAATTAGAAATTCAGACTAAAGGAAAAAATCTACCTTGAACTAGAAGATATAAGGAAGGAAGATGAAAATAATTTTAATCTCTCCTACCTGGAAAATCCAGGTCAAGGAAAAGAGAATGAAGAGAGGAAAGGTCTTTAAGTTTCCTCAACTATCTCTTTTGGCGGTAGCAGCGGTAACTCCTCCTGAAGTAGAGATAGAGCTAATTGATGAAAATGTGGAAGAGATTAATTTTAACAAAGAAGCGGATCTGGTAGGAATAACTTCTATGACTGCTACTGCCCCCCGGGCCTATGAGATAGCAGATAGGTTCAGAGAAAAGGGGGTCCCGGTGGTATTAGGAGGGATGCATCCTAGTGCTTTACCTGAGGAGGCCATTCAGCACACTGATGCAGTGGTAATTGGGGAGGCGGAGCTCACCTGGCCCAGGCTAATCGAGGATTTTAAAAGAGGAGGAAAAGAAACGCTTAAGCCGTTCTATCAAGATGGGCGGCGAGTCGATCTTTCTCAAATTTGCCTTCCCCGAAGATCTCTCCTTAAGAAAAATAAATACATCATCACCCGGGTACTGCAGGTAAGTCGAGGTTGTCCCTTTGATTGCTCTTTTTGTTCAGTAAGTAAGTTCTTCGGTAAAAAATACCGTTTTCGTCCCGTAAAAGACGTAGTTGCCGAGATTAAAAGTTTAGTAGGTAGGTCTCTTTATAGTCGTTTTATTGGCTTTTTAGATGATAATATCATGGGAAATGTGAAATATGCCAAGGAACTATTTCGAGCCTTAATTCCGTATAGGTTAGCTTGGGTGGGCCAGGCTTCCATCAACGTTGCTCAGGACCTGGAACTCTTAGGACTTGCCGCACAATCCGGCTGTAAGGCCCTTTTTGTTGGCTTCGAGTCTATTTCTCCTTCCTCCTTGAGAGAAGCGGATAAACCACAAAATAAGATAAGTTTTTATAAGAAAGCCATTGAGAGATTTCATCAGGTTGGCATCTTTCTGGAGGGGGCCTTTATCTTCGGGTTTGATAATGATGACAAAAGTATCTTTAAAAAAACAGTCAATTTTATAAAAAAAGTGAAGCTAGATGTCGTGCAATTTGGAATTCTTACACCTTTTCCAGGTACCCGGCTGTTCAGCAAACTGTCCAAGGAGGGAAGGATCATCGACCATGACTGGTCCAACTATGACATAGCCAATGTGGTCTTCAAACCTAAGCTGATGACTCCCCAGGAATTAAAGGAGGGATTCACCTGGGCCTACCAACATATCTATAGCTTTCCTGGTATTTTCAGGAGACTGTCCGGTAAGATCTCCGGGAGAAAATGGAGATTTCTCGGTCCTCTGCTTACCGTGAATTTAGCCTACAGACGCATATTTAAGAGAGCAAAAAGGGCAAAAGATCCAGCTAAGGGATAGACTATGGATCTAAGCTACTTAATAGAATTCTTTCTAAAAAGCCGGGTGAATCTCGATCGACTACAAGGCGCCTGATCCAGGCTGCATAAATAATGAAGAGGCCTTCCTTCAGCTAAAAGAAAATCTGATCATGAGCTAAATTATGCAATATTGTATTGAGTGTGGAGGAGTGCTTGAGGCTAAAGAAATCGACAGTCGCAGTAGGCTGGTTTGCCGGCAGTGTGGCAGCGTTCACTATCGAAATCCTCTTCCTGTAGTTGTGGGAGTCTTATCCAGAGATGATGAACAGATACTGTTGATACGGAGGGGTATTGATCCTGGCAAAGGAAAATGGGCCTTACCGGGAGGATTCATGGAAGAAGATGAATCACCGGGAGAAGCTGTCCTAAGGGAAATAGAGGAAGAGATAGGGATAAAAGGAGAACTAGCCGGATTGATAGGGGTATACCGAAGTAAATCAGAACTCTATAGACCAGTAGTTATCATTGGATACAAGATAACTTTTCAATCACGGATTTACTCTCCGGGAAAGGAAGTAAACGAGGTTAAGTCTTTTCCTAAGAATCACCTTCCTCCCCTTGCATTTTCTTCTCATAGGGAAATTATAAGTGATTCCTTTCGAACCTTCCGTAACCCTGTTCCTACGGTGGATACCATAGTGGAGAAGGACAAAGGAATTGTTTTGATAAACAGAAAGAATCCACCCTCCGGGTGGGCTTTACCGGGAGGATTTGTAAATTATGGAGAATCTTTAGAAGAGGCTGCTCGGCGAGAAACCAAGGAAGAGACCAATCTAGAGATAAAGGAGCTGCGGCAGTTTCGTGTCTATTCCAATCCCAAAAGAGATCCACGCTGTCACACCATCACCACTGTTTTTACTGCCAGAGGGCAAGGAAAACTGAAAGCTAGAGATGATGCCAAAAAAATAAAAGTTTTCGGAAGGGAAGAACTTCCTCAAGATCTAGCCTTCGATCACCGACAGATTTTAGAAGACTATTTTGCCTCAAAAGAGTAAGAGATGGACCAATCTTCTACTACACGCAGGATTGCCGTTTATCCGGGAAGTTTTGATCCCATTACCAATGGGCACCTGGATATCCTGAAAAGGAGTAAATCTTTATTTGATAAGATAATTATAGCCGTTAACGATAATCCTTTAAAGGAATTTTTATTTACGGCAAAAGAGAGGGTTAAGTTGATCCGGGAGGTTCTTAAAGGTTGTCCTGAAATAGAGGTTGAGAGTTTTCAAGGCTTACTTGTTCATTACGCTGAGAAAAAAGAAGCTCGTTTCATCATCAGGGGCCTGCGGGCTCTTTCTGATTTTGAGCATGAGTTCCAAATGGACCTGATGAATAGAAAACTAAACTCTAAGATTGAAACTGTCTACCTTATGACCAACCAGCATTACTCCTACCTTTCCTCCAGCATAATCAAGGAGATCGTCAAATTAGGTGGTAGTACCCGGGATTTAATCCCCGATTTGGTAAGAGAAAAGCTTTTGGAAAAACTTAAAGTTTAAAAGAACCTCACTTCGGATAGAATCACGAGATTCTCTTGACCAAAGAAAGAAGGTATGGTAGATTTTAAAAAAGGGAAAAATTGCTAGAAAAATTTTTTAAGCCCGATTCGGTAGCGGTGGTAGGCGCATCTATCAAGGAAATGAAATTGGGAAATCAGATCCTGGAAAATCTATTGAAAGGTGGATTCCCGGGGAGAATTTTCCCTATAAATGCTAAGGCTGATTCCACTACCCGGATAATGGGAATCAAAGCTTACCCCAATCTAGTTGAGGTCCCCCACTCTATCGATTTGGCTATCGTAGTTGTCCCGAGCCGATGGGTCCCCTCGGTGATTCAGGATTGTGGAGCCAAGGGGATCGATTCGGTAGTTATCATCAGTGCCGGCTTTAAGGAAGTGGGCGAGCAAGGAGCTGAGCTTGAATCACAACTGTTCAAGCTCTCGAGGAACCTGGGAATTCGTATCCTTGGGCCCAATGTTTTAGGCATAATCGATGCTCATCATCATCTTAATGCTTCCTTTGCTCCTGCCAATCCTCCACCGGGAAATATTGCCTTCCTCTCTCAATCAGGTGCCCTAGGCTGTGCTATTCTCGATAAGGCTGAAGGGGAAGGAATAGGTCTTTCCAAGTTTATCAGTCTTGGCAACAAGGCCGATTTAGATGAGGTAGATTTTTTAGCCATGCTTAAGGATGATGCTGAGACAGATGTTATCTTGGGGTACCTGGAAGGTATTGGAAGAGGAAGAGATTTTATCTCAGTGGCCAAGGAGGTTACGTCCCGAAAGCCTGTGATAATGATAAAGGCCGGTCGATCAGAGGGTGGAAAAAGAGCAGCTTCCTCCCACACAGGATCCTTAGCCGGACAGGATGAGGCTTATGACGTAGCTTTCGAAGCCTCGGGAATAATTAGAGCTAATTCTCTGCGGGAAGCAATTGATCTTGCTCGGGGGTTTTCCTCTCAGCCAATTCCTCAAGGAAGGAGAGTTCTTCTACTAACCAATGGGGGTGGGGCAGGCATTATGGCTGCCGATGCTTGTGAGCAGTTTTCTCTGGAGTTGGCTAACCTGGAGGACCAGACCAAGGAAAGACTTAAGGAAAAACTACCCCAGGATAGTTCCTTGGCTAATCCCGTGGATATTTTGGGAGATGCTAAATCTGATAGGTATGAGATTGCTCTGGAGGCAATTCTCACTGACCCAAATGTGGATGGAGTCATAGTTTTATTGACACCTCAAAGTGGTTCTGATGAGGATGAAACAGCCAGCATAATAATAAAAATTTGCCCAGAAACTAAAAAAACTATCCTTACCTGCTTTATGGGTCAGAAGAAGATAAAACGCGCCGTAGAGATTTTACGAAATAATGGAATTCCCAATTATGGAGATCCAGAAGACGCTATCAGAGTCTTTGAAGCGATGTTTAGATATGGTGAGTGGTTAAAAAGACCAGTGGAGGTAGTAAAGACCTTCCCGGTGAGCAAATCCCGAGTTGACCACATTCTGAATGAATCGATAAAAGAGGGATATCTCGAAATTGGAGGAGAAAGAGCGCTCCAGATAATGAAAGCTTACGGCATTCCCACCGTGGAGAATTATCTGGTAAAGGAGCTAGATGAGGCCCTTGAGGTAGCAGAAAGACTAAATTCATCCCTGGCTATGAAGATCGAATCCCCCGTTATATCGCATAAATCTGATACCGGAGGGGTTCTGCTAAACCTAAAACCCACCGATGTGGAAACATCATTTTGCAAGCTAAGGGAAATGGCCAAAAAAATAGTGGAAGATAACAGAATAAGAGGGATTTCTATTCAGCCCATGGTTAAAGAAGGAAAAGAAGTTCTTATAGGAGTTTCCTGGGATGATGTTTTTGGGCATCTCATTAAATTTGGGCTGGGAGGAAAATACGTAGAGATTTATAGAGATGTTTCCACCAAACTCGTTCCTCTTACCCCTTCCTGGACTAAGGAGATGATTGAGGAGACCAAGGTAATCTCCAAATTACTAAAAGGGGTAAGGGAAGAACCCCCCTCCGATGCAATGGAAGTCGAAGAAGCGCTGTTAAGACTTTCTCAACTGGTATGTGATTTCCCTCGGATTTTAGAAATAGAGGCCAATCCTCTAGTAGTTTGGGAAAAAGGAGGAGTGGTTGTTGATGCCCGATTGAGGTTGAGAAATGGGTGTTCCTAAAAAAAAACGTTCAAAATCACGAAAAAGAAGTAGAGTCTCGCAAGACAAGCTCGTATCCCCACGTCTTGCAGCTTGTCCTCAGTGTAAGGCTCCCACACTGCCTCACTTTGCTTGCCCAAAATGTGGTTATTATAAAGGTAGACAGGCATTCATCGTGAAAGAAAAGAAAAAAAAAGCAGAGGAGGCCGGCTAGTCGTGCGTATAGCCGTTGACGCTATGGGTGCCGAGAGAGGCATCGGTATTGTAGTAGAGGGGGCTATTAGAGCAGTACAAGAGGCGCCTCAGATAGAAATAATTCTGGTAGGAGACAAGGACAAGATTGAGGAGGAGATCAGGCTCTCTCATTTTAAAGAGGTCCCCTTTTCTATAGTTCATGCCCCTCAGGTAGTTAAGATGACTGATTCGGCCACTGCCTCCTTAAAAGAGAAGAAGAATTCTTCCATAGCGGTAGCTGTGAACTTACTCAACCAGAAAAAAGCAGAAGCATTGGTCAGCGCAGGCAATACCGGCGCAGTGATGACAGCGAGTCTATTTAAGCTGGGGAAATTGAAGGGAGTGAAGCGCCCTTGTTTGGCTGCGGTTTTCCCTACTTTAAATGGAAAAAAAGTGGTTCTTTTGGATGTAGGGGCCAATGTTGATTGTCGGCCTTATCACCTACTTCAATTTGCTATGATGGGAAGTATATATGCGTATAAGATACTCCGTATAAGAACTCCTCGAGTGGGACTGCTCAGCATTGGGGAGGAGGAGAACAAAGGAAACGATCTGGTTCTTCAAGCCTTTAAGCTTATGAAAGAATCTTCTTTGAATTTTGTGGGGAACATAGAAGGCAGGGATATTACCAGCGGGAAGGTGGAGGTAGTTGTATGTGATGGATTTATAGGAAACATCATCTTAAAGTTTGCCGAGGGATTTGCAAAAACTGCGCTTTCCATAATAAATGAATTGGCAAGGAGTAGCTTGGCTGGCTTAGGGGGGATTCTTTCTCGTGGGTGGCTGATACAGGTAAACAAAAACCTCGATTATGCCGAGTATGGTGGGGTTCCTCTTTTAGGGGTGAATGGAGTCTGCGTAATTGCCCATGGTGCTTCTTCAAGCAAAGCCATCAAAAACGCTGTTCTTGAAAGTTTCCAATTTGCCAAGGAAAAGATGAATTACCATATAGAGAAAGTTTTGGCGAGAAATAGAGAGATGGAGAATGAAAATGAGGAAAACGAAGATAGTCGGAACGGGATCCTACATTCCCGATAAAGTTTTGACCAATGCCGATTTGGAGAAGATGGTGAATACCTCCGATGAATGGATATCTACCAGAACTGGAATTAAAGAAAGGCGAATCGCTGATAAAGATGAGGCAGCATCAGATTTAGCTTACAAGGCTTCTAGGATGGCAATAGAGGCCGCTAAAATTGAACCTCAGGACCTGGATATGATCATAGTAGCCACCATTACCCCAGATATGATCTTCCCTGCTACTGCCTGCATTCTTCAGGAAAGATTAGGGATGGGCAAGGTCGCTTCCTTTGATCTGGAGGCTGCCTGTTCCGGTTTTCTTTATGGGCTTAGCATAGGAAGTCAGTTTATTGCCACCCGAACTTATAATACCATCCTGGTTGTAGCCGCAGAAACTCTTTCCAAGATCATCGACTGGGAAGACCGAAACACCTGTGTTATCTTTGCCGACGGAGCTGGAGCGGCTATCTTGAGACCATCTGATGACGGTAGTGGAATAATCTCTAGCTATTTGGGAGCAGATGGAGAAGGGGCGAATTTGGTAGGGGTCCCGGCAGGTGGTTCGAGGCTACCGGCCACCTTTGAGACAGTAAAGAATAGACAACATTATATGAAAATGCGGGGAAATGAGCTATTCAAAAGAGCCGTGAAGATAATGGTTCGAGCAGTAGATGTCTCTTTACAGAAGGGAGACCTTACCTATGAAGACGTAGATTTTTTTATCCCACACCAGGCTAATCTTCGTATCATTAAAGCAGTAGCCAAAAGGATAGGCCTGAGTATGGATAGAGTATATGTAAATCTGGATCAATGTGGGAATATGTCGGCCGCTTCTTGTGCTGTAGCCTTGGATCAGGCAGTGCGCCAGAAAAAGATAAAAAAAGGAGACAAGGTAGTCCTCACCTCATTCGGAGGCGGGCTCACCTGGGCCTCCTTAGCCATAGAATGGTAAAGAAAAGAGAATCCTAGTGAGTAAAAAAATAGGAATTATTTTTCTGTTAGCAGAGGTTGCTGTCCTTTGTCTCTACTTACCGCTTCTGGTAAGGGCCCAGGAGCCGATAACCAGAATAACCATTTTCCCTAACAATCTTAATTTAGTTGAAAAGATAAGCATAATAAAGTTAAAAGTCGGGATTAATGAAATAACTATTGGCCCGGTGGAAAAAGGAATGATTCTGGATTCAGTTTACCCTCAGGCAGAGGGATGTCAATTTCTAGAACAAGAATATAGCTCTAATTCGTTACTTTCGTGGAAAGTAAGGTCGGAAAAGGAAGAAGAAACCACTCTAAGAGTTGTTTACCTAACTACTGGACTGGATTGGAAAGTGAGTTATCAGGTTGCGGTAGACAAAGAGGATAGATTTATGGATCTATCAGCCTGGGCAACTGTAGAAAACAAAAGTGGAGTGAACTTCTCTCAGGTTTATCTAACTTTAACCACGCAATTGCCTTGGCAGATCGAGCAGGAGGCCGAGAAACCAGCCTCAAGAGGAAATCCATTAGAATCTTATCTTTCTGACTCACAAAATTTTTCTTATTCTGTTACCTATCCCATCACTCTTAGATTAGGTGAAAAGAAAAGAATCCTACTTTTCACCGCTAGAGGCATCCCCATAAAAAAGGTCTATCTTTTTGATGGAGCAAAATATGGGGAGGAGGTGAGAGAGGAACTTTTATTAAAAAATTCACCCGATCTCGGATTAGGTACGCCTCTTCCCCAGGGTCCGGTCTATGTTTATAAGATGGGCCTGGGAGACAAGATAAACTTTATTGGTCAGGATATTCTTCCCGAGACTCCTCCCGAGAGAGAGGTGAGAATTTTTTTAGGAGAAGCGAAGGACTTGAAAGGGGAGAGAGTTCAGACTTCTTATCAGCAACTACCAACCTCTGAGAAGGAATTTAGCTATAAGATAATTCTTTATAACTCAGCCAACCTATCTATGACGGTGCAAGTCGTGGAACATTTTTATGGAGAATGGACTATTTTAGAAAGTAGACCTGAAAATTATATAAAAGAAGAAAATCTTGTTGTGTATGAGGTTGAAGTTCCTGGGGGACAAAAAAAAGAAATTCAATATAAGGCAACCACCAAATAGCCCAAATACTGGAGGCCCAGTATGCCAACTTTCGCTGAAAAACTGAGAAATGTAGCCATAATTGGGGGTCAGGGAACAGGAAAGACATCCCTGGTTGAAGCTTTTCTTTATCAAGCTAAGCTCATAAATAAAATGGGAAGTATAGCACAGGGAAATACTCTCTCTGACTATGATCAGATAGAGAAAAAACGAGGATTCAGTATAAATCCTTCCCTTTTTCATCTACCCTGGCGGGACCATAAGATTAATCTTTTGGACGGACCCGGTTTTACAGACTTTGTGCCCAAGATTCGGGCACTGCTCAGAGTGGCAGAGATAGCCCTGATGGTTATCACTCCCTCGACCCTCACAGGTAGTGAAACCAGAAAGGCTTGGCAATATGCAGAGGAGGAAAAAGTCTTCCCTTTGATATTCTTGAACAAAATAGACGAAGAAACCGTAGATTTTTCTGAACTAACCTCCAGAATAGAAAAAGAATTCTCTAGCCTTTGTCTTCCTTTACAGATTCCCATAACTTCCGATAAAGTTTCCTTGGGAGTTGTTGACCTGATCTTGATGAGGGGAAGGATGTATGAGGAAGGAAAAGCTAAAGAGGTAAAGATTCCTAAGGATTTAGAAAAAGAGGTAGAAAAGTTTAGAAAAAAATTGCTGGAAGCAGTTGCCGAAACAGATGATACTCTCATTGAAAAATATCTGGAGACAGAAGAATTAACGGAAGCTGAAATTAAAAAGGGTCTAAGAGACGGCATTGCTAACCATACATTTACTCCTCTTCTTTTTGGTTCGGCCACCAAAAATGTAGGAATTGATCTTCTTTTAGACACCATAGTAGATTTTTTACCTTCTCCCAAACTTAAAGAATCAGCGGAGAAGGAACCTCCTTCTGCCTTTGTCTTTCAGACTCTTCTTGAAGCACATCTGGGGGAGATAAACCTTTTTAAGGTTCTTTCAGGTGTTTTTTCCTCGGGTACCACTATTTATAACTCTACCAAAAGGACAGAGGAAAAAATAGGCCAGATTTATCTAATGCAGGGTAGCTCAAGAGAAGAAACTCCCCACGTAGTGGCTGGTGACACAGGAGCGGTAGCTAAGCTAAAAAAAACTGATACAGGGGATGTTTTGTGTGCCAGAGACAATCCGGTCACCTTTCCTCCTTTGCAGTTTCCTGAACCCACCACTTCCATAGCTCTTAAACCAAAAGGAGAAAAGGACGAGAAAAAGATGAGCATGGCCCTGGCCAAATTAGTCAAAGTAGACCCCCTCCTTAAAATAGAGACGGACAAGGAATCGGGACAAACTATTCTCTCTGGAACGGGAGAAGTACACCTGGAGATTATGATTGACCGCTTAAAGACCGAATTTAATGTTGAGGTCCAGACCGAGGAGCCAAGGGTTCCTTACCGAGAAACCATTGCAGTATCTGCAGAAGCACAGGGAAAGTATAAACGCCAGACGGGGGGTCACGGGCAATATGGGGATGTTTGGCTACGAGTTCGGCCTCTACCTCGGGGGGAAGGGGTTAGATTTATAGACAAAATCAAAGGGGGAGTGGTTCCTTCTCGCTATATTCTTGCAGTAGAGAAGGGAGCTAAAGAGGCCCTAAAAAAAGGAATTTTAGCCTCCTATCCCTTGGTAGACCTGGAGGTCATCCTATTTGACGGCACCTATCACCCCGTGGATTCCTCTGACATAGCCTTTCATATTGCTGCCTCTATGGGGCTAAAAAAGGCAGTGGAGCAGGCTAAGCCTATCCTTTTAGAGCCTATTGGAGAGCTGGAAGTTGAGGTCCCCGATGAGTTCCTCGGGGATGCTAACGGAGACCTAAACTCGCGGAGAGGAAAAATTCTAGAAGTAGAGCCGTCTCAAGGAAGACAGAGGATAAGGGCAACTGTCCCTCTGGCGGAGCTCCATAATTATTCAACCTCGCTTCGCAGCATAACTCAAGGGAGAGGAGCTTTTGCCAAGAAGTTTTCTCATTACGAGAGAGTTCCTGATGAGATAGCTCAAAGAATAATTGCTCAAGCCAAGAAATCACATTAGATAAGTTTGGTGGGAACTAACCGATGCTCATAACACAAAGTTTAAAACATACATTAACTCGAGAAATTCCTCTTTCCCGGACAAGTTATAACTTGATAGGAGTAGCTACGTTTACCACTCTTACGGCTCTGGGTGCCTTCGTATGGATCCCTCTCCCCTTTACTCCTGTTCCCATAACTCTACAGACCTTCTTTGTTCTCCTGGGGGGAGCCATTTTGGGAAGAAAGTTAGGAGCTTTATCCCAATTGTTCTACCTGGGATTAGGAGGGCTGGGTCTGCCTATTTTTGCTGGGGTTAGCGGGGGAGTATCTCGTCTGGTTGGACCCACAGGCGGTTATCTCATTGGTTTTGTTTTAGCTGCTTATCTGGTGGGAAGAATGGCCGAAAAGAAAAAAAGCAATCTCTTGTCCCTGATGTTAATTATGGGAGTAGGAGAAGGAGTTATCCTCTTTTTAGGAACCTTATGGTTAGCTTGTTTGCTAAGAATTGGAATAGGGCAGAGTCTTTATCTAGGATTAATTCCTTTTTTGCCGGGAGATGCGCTTAAACTTGTGGGGGCAGCTTCAATATGTTATGGCATCCAATCAAAATTTATAACTTCTTCCAATAAACAATAGCGTCTTCCTCGGTATCGGAATAATAGTGGGGACGGATGGCTATCTTCTTAAAGCCAAATCTTTCATAGAATCTTTGAGCAGCCAGATTAGAATGACGGACTTCCAAGGTAATTGTATTCAGTGATTGATCTTGAGCATCTTTTAGAAGATGCTCTAATAATTTTACTCCCAGACCCATCCTTCTAAAAGTTGGATGAATAGCAAAAGTAACCAAGTGAGCCTCATTCTTTATTTTCCAATATCCTCCGTATCCTACCAGTCGACTCCGGTATTCCATAACCCAATAAAAAGCAAAGCTCTCTTTCTCGAGTTCTGAGGAAAAGATATTGGAAGACCAAGGGCTGGGGAAGGAGAGTTTCTCGATCTCGCTAACCTCCGGGATATCCTCTTTCTTCATTAAGCGAATCTTTATTTCCTCGTCCAATCCTCACCTCCAGTGGTGAGACATAAAGAGGACTTAAACTAGAGACATTGTCAATTTTTCCGGTCTTAAGTCTTTCCGCTCCTAGTCTAAGCAATGCCTTAATGAGGAATATTTTGTCCAGAAGTAAAAATGATGTGTTCTTTATTTTCTTTAGCTCTGTGGTGAGCTCTCTTTCTTCAGTGGGGATAAGAAAAGTTACCTTCTGAGGAAAAAATCTCTCCAAAGACCCTTTAATCCCGTTGAAGGAAAGAAATCGAGATTCATCTATCTTTGCTGTTTTACCTTGGTCTTTTTCATAAAATCCTGCATAGAACTTACCCCCATAGGCTCTGCGAAGCGCACAAAAAATTCCTTCACGGGGGAGAAAGAAAACCCAGCTGTCCAGGGTAGCAACCCCTACCAAAGGAATCTTCAGAACAAAAGCCAAAGACTTAGCTAGACTCAATCCAACTCGCAGACCCGTGAAAGAGCCTGGACCTAAACTAACCACCACAGCTTCAAGATCCTCTTTTCTTATTTTTTTCTTCTTCATTAAGGTATCCAGAGCAGGAATAAGCTCTCCAGAGGACAAACCAGCGGAAATCGTTTTTCTAGCCAGGATTTTTTCTCTGTTTCCCAAGCACAAAATCCCCTTTTTTGCCGAGGTATCTATACCAAGAAGGAGCAAAATAACCCCCTTTTTCTCATCTCCTCTATCACTTTCCCATAGAAAGAACCATAGGCTCTTAAGCCAATTTTCCTTTTGGATAAATCCACTATTTCTAGCTCAATCCTAAGATATTCTGCAGGCAAAAGATCCTTTATCTTTTCGGCCCACTCTATTACGACAATGCCCTTTTTCTGGTAAAAATAGTCCTCGTAGCCCAAGAAAACAATTTCTTCCTGGTGAGCTATTCGGTAAAGATCAAAATGATATAAGGGCACGGAACCCGAGTACTCGTGGATGATAACAAAGGAAGGGCTTTTAATCAAAGGCCGAATCCCTAGGCCTTTGCCTATTCCTTGAACTAAGGTAGTCTTTCCGCTCCCTAACTGTCCGGTTAAAGCTACAACTGAACCGGGAGGGAGCCTGCGGCCCAGTTCTTCACCCAATTTTTGGGTTTCTTCATAATTTTGGGTCACTATGGATAAGGCTGTGGCCAATTTATTTTTCCTTTTTTATGGCCCTGATCTTTTCGGAAAGTCTTCTGGTAGCTAGACCAGTGTTAGCCTCCTTAAATACAGCACTTATAACGGCCACCCCGTCTGCTCCTGCCTTTAAAGTTTTCTCCACATTGTCCAAGTTTATCCCCCCTATTGCTATTACGGGAATATGCACTTTTTCTTTCGTTTTACCTATTATTCCTATCCCCTTAGCAGATCCGACATGGGGTTTAGTAGCGGTGGAAAAAACCGGTCCTATAGCTATGTAATCGGCACCTTCTCTTTCTGCCTGCTGGGCTTGCTCCACGGAGTGGGTAGATGCACCAATGATTTTACTCTCTCCTAAGACCTTGCGGGCAGCCGAGATGGGCAGATCCTCCTGTCCTAGATGCACTCCATCTGCCCCTGAGGCCATAGCGATATCTACCCTATCGTTTACCATAAAAAGGACATCCTCCGGAATTATTTTTCGGACTAAAAGGGCTTTTTTGAAAAAGGCCGATAAAGATAGGGTCTTTTCTCTTAACTGAATGACAGTGGCTCCGTTTGATACCACATCTTTTAATTTTTCTTTGAACTGTTCCTCTTTGATCAGGCTAGAGTCAGTGATCACATAGAGGCTGAAATCATATCTTTTTTCTAGTCTCATAGCTACTTTTTTTTCTAGGGCATAGGTTTGGAAACGAAGCTTCTTAAATCTTTGCCCTAATTCTGAAGAAAGCAGCTTAACAAACTCCTCTAGACTCCTTTCAGCCTCTTGGACTCTTCCAAAGTTAGCTTTCACTAGATTCTCAAACCCTTCTCTTTTTTCTTCTGTCCCCAGTCCTGCTCCTACGTCTTTTTCCACATCCCGGCAGCTCATGCGCTGCCTCCATCTAAAGTGAGGAATCTCCTCCGCTATTTTTATTAAAAAGTGACGCAGCTGCCGCACCTTTTGGGTAAGATGATAATCGTTCAAGCCAAATCGAACTGCGTCTTCTATTACTCTCAAGCCTTCACTTGCTCGATCAAGATTGACATCCATTATTCGATAAATTTCTCTCTGCTTATTCACAAGAAGCTCCAGTGCATAACCTTTACAATCAAAATCATAGCGTATAGAAGGAGGAAAGTCAATTCTCCGCCCACCCTTTTTTCCCATTTTTTTAATACTTTTGGGCCAGAAGCTAACTAGATCAAAGACAACTTTGGGTGGCGGATACATGCTTTTTTGGTCATCTTCTGCAAAACAAATAAATTCATCCTTTAATCATAATTTGTTCAGTAATTGTGGATAAAGTTTGACTTCCTTATACGAAATACGAAAATTGACGGAGTGTGGAGGATATGCTAAGATTCTTCGAGAGCAGTTTCGGGATTAGTTGCAGTAGTTTAATTAGCTCAAGGAGGTAAATAAGATGATCTTTCCAAAAATCTCCATTGGTAGCTGGGCTTATGCTATCGGTCCCTATGCTGATCATCCAGTAGAACTGGAAGAGGTGGCTAAGCGGCTGGAGGCTCTTAAATTTGATGGAGTTGAATTAGGCGGATTCAAACCCCATGCTCATCCTGATCTATATCCCAACAAAAAGAGCAGAGGCCAACTAATGGAGATGTTAGAATCAAAGGGACTGGAAGTTTCTGCCTACGCCGCTGATCTTTGGTCGCTTCCCTTTGCCGAGGGCGATCCCAAGGTGGTCAAACAGTACCAGGAAATGTTTGATCGAAGCCTGGAGTTTTGTGTGGATTGTGGGATCAAAGCTATTCGGGTAGATACCGTCACCCACACTCCTTTCCCGGAACATCTTGACTACCAGACTACCTGGGATAGAGTAGTCAACATGTTCAGAAGCTGTGCCGATAAGGCTGCCGAGGTAGATACACTGGTGGTCTGGGAATTTGAACCGGGGTTTATCTTCAATAAACCCCATGAGGTCATGAGACTGCTCAATGAAGTTGATCGGCCAAATTTTAAGTTTCTCTTTGATAGCTGTCATGCTCATATGTGCTCGGCAGTTGCAGCTAAACAGACACCTCCATTAGACAAGCTTCCCGGTGGTGAAATTGAGTTTGCCCGTCTATTAAAGGGTAAAATCGGGCATGTCCACTTAATTGACTCAGACAATACCCTTCACGACAATGAGACCAGTGCCCATGTACCTTTTGGTAAAGGAGTGCTGAACTTTGAGGCCCTTCTGCCAACTCTGGTTGAGGCTGGCTATAATTCCGGGTGGTGGTCTATTGATCTTTGCTTTTGGCCAAACGCCTGGGAGATTACTGCTGACTGCAAAAGACACCTGGATAACCTTTTTACAAAACTTAAATGGAAATAAATCCTTTAAGAGGTAATACTCATGGCTAAAATGATGAAAGCGCAGGTTTTTTATGAGCCAGAAAAGATGAGATTGGAAGAGGTTCCTATTCCCTCTCCTTTAGAAGATGAAGTTCTGGTCAAGGTCAAAGCCTGTGGTATCTGTGGATCGGATATTGCTTACTATTGGGGGTTAAGTCCTCTGGAAACACTCACCGGTAAGGGTCCGTTAATTTTAGGCCACGAATTTTCTGGAGAGGTGGTCGAGGTGGGGAGAATTCCTAAGGAGAAAGGATTATTCGAGGCTGGGGATCGAGTTACGGTGGACCCGGTTCAGTACTGCAGCGCCTGCGGAGTTTGTGCCAGAGGAATGGTTAATCTCTGTGAAAATAAAAGTGTGATTGGGGTCTCCACCCATGGTGCCTTTGCCGAATATGTTAAATCTAAATATACCGGGGTCCATAAACTTCCCTCAAGGGTTAGCTTTGAGCAGGCAGCCTTTACCGAGCCTTTATCCTGCGCCACCTATGGGATTGAGAATCTCGACATTTCTCTGGGTGATTTCTGCGTTATCTTTGGTCCCGGCCCCATAGGGCTGATGATGACTCAAATGGCCAAATCAAGAGGAGCTGGAACTGTAGTGCTGGTTGGCACGAGGGACTATCGACTCAAACTGGGAAAGAAGCTGGGAGCAGATTTCATTTTAAATACCAAAGAAAAAAAATCCCCCTATTGCATTGATGATTTAAAAGAAAGAATTAAGGAGCTAACTGAAGGAAGGATGGCTGATAGAGTTATCTGTGCCACCGGGGCTTTAAAGCCAATGCAGGATGCCCTCACTATTTCTGGAAGAAAGGCTGTCGTAGTTTACTTTGGCCTTCCCGGCCCGAATGATACTCTCAAAGTTCCCGCTCTTGACTCACTTTTATGGGATAAGACCATCCGATTCTCCTGGCTGGCACCTTTTACCTGGCCCACCGCTCTTCAGGCTATCGATAAGAAACTTGTTGATGTTAGCTCTTTGATTACCCACAGATTTTCTCTAGATGATGTTCTGACAGCATTGAAAACCATTAAAGAGCGCAAGGACAATGCTATTAAAGGTCTAGTAGTTCCGTAAAAAATTGGCAAAATCAATAACAATCTACTCTATTCCTTAAACACTCTCGATCTATCTGGCATAATCCATCTTTTTCGGTTCTTCAACCAAGAAATACACCCCACCAATTTGTTTATCTACATTTTGATGTAATATCCTCTTAGTTCGAGTCCAGTCCGGGGAGGGGTCAATGCAGAACCAGAGCATCTTGAAATCTATAAGAATCTTGGTATTCCCTCCGAGGTTATGAAACCCATAAAAACATGGCACTCTTCAAATATAGTGACTGAATGAACTCGCAAACCACCATAAACACCACATTTTTTTTGAAAATGTGGAAGTTGGGCTAGCCTTATGTTTGACTCTTGTATCCCGTGTACAACGCAGGCCAAGGGTTCTACCAGAGCTGCCTCTTTGTAAAAGATGTTGCACGGAATTTCCAGTAAATTCTGTTCTACGATATCTCTAGGGATTTTTACATATTCAGCAAAGGCACCGTTAAGTCTGAAGGTTAGATCTTTACATAAACTTTCCCTACCTATCTTACAGTAAAAACATTTATTGCAGGGTGCAGAATTTGCTGCTACTACTCTCATACCTTCTTCGAAATTTCTTACATTAGCTCCCACCTTTACGATATCTCCAGCAAATTCATGGCCAAAAACAAAGGGAGGATTAACTAGATGATAACCTCTGAGGTACATCTTCCGATCCGTACCACAAGTTAAAGCCACCTTTATTTTCACTAATACTTCATCAGAGTTAATCTGAGGAATTTCTACTTCTTCCAATCTCACATCCTGAATCCCGTGATAAATAGCTGCTCTCATCTTCATTTTCATCTATCCTCATTTTATATCTATGTTTATTATGCTCTGCCAGATGAGCCGTAAACTTTCATTTTTTCTTTAATTACATCCCTCATCTCTAGCGCACCAGCCATTAATATATCCCTTTCTTTGCCTGATCCTAAAAATTCATGGGGGTCTGAATAGCCGTTAAAGTAAGTACCAAGCTTCTTTTTTATCCCCTTAATGAAAGTCTGTTTAAGTAAAGCTCCAATATTGATTTTACATATTCCTAATTTGATTGCTCTTCTCGCGGTATCATCTGCAAGTCCTGTTCCTCCATGTAAAACTAAGGGTATATCTACCACTTCTCTAATGTGTTTAAGCCTATCAAAATCAATTTCCGCCTTACCTTTGGTTAAAGAGTGAATATTGCCGACAGAAATCGACAGGGCATCAATACCAGTTTCTTTTACAAATTGAGCAGCTTTTTCGGGATCGGTTAAAGAAATATCTTTTGCTATCTCCTCGGTGACTCCTCTTTTTTCTGCTACTGGCAAAATTCCCAATTGAGCTTCTACAGAAACACCTTTTGAATGAGCTATTTTAACTGCCTTTTTAATAAAATTCACCTCTTTTACGGCAGACAATGATTCATCCTCAAACATTACAGCGGTAAAGCCAAGTTCTATGGCCTTTTCGATCCATGCAAAATCAGACGCTTCATTCAAAATTAAGGCTGTTGGGACCGAGGTGTTTTCACCGAACACCTTTCCCATGGAAGCGTAATATTCGATTTTTTCGGGCATTAACCTGCCCGGCTCGGCTAAGAATCTACCGCTGAATCCAACGATTACTGATGAGCACACCTCTTCTGCTGCATTAATAATTGCCTGCAGAGACTCCAAATTCCAAGACTCAAAGTACCCTACTGCGTATCTTTCCTTTTGGGCCTTCACTAACATTTTTTTCATTGGGATAAGTGCCATTTTGCAATTCCTTAATTTTATATTGTGATCTTTAACTTTTACCCAATACACTCGCTGCAGTTCTAACTATATCTTCACTGTTCGGGACAAAATAATTTTCCATTATGGGAGCAAAGGGAACAGGGGTATCTGGGGCAGCAATCCGCGTTACAGGAACATCTAGCCAGTCAAAAGCTTCACTAGTTACCCGAGTGGCTAACTCTGCTCCCCATCCCCCAGTTAAATTATCCTCATGAACAATAATCAACCTATTTGTTTTATGAACAGATTTTAAAATCGTTTCTAAATCCAAAGGAGTGAGAGTTCGAGGATCTATCACTTCCACGCTTATCCCCCTTTTTTCCAGTTCCTCAGCGGCCGATAACGCTGCGTAAACCATTCTTAAGGTGGCCACTACTGTTACATCCTCTCCCTCTCTTTTTATCTCAGCTACTCCGAAAGGAAGTAAATACTCTTCTTCCGGTACTTCTCCTCGAGCATCTATACCTTCCCTTCTTCCTTTAGCGCCGTATAGAAGCTTGTGTTCAAAGAACATTACGGGATTATCGTCCCTTATAGCTGTTTTTAGAAGTCCTTTGGCATCATAGGCATTAGAAGGACAGACAACTTTGAGTCCAGGAACATGAACAAAATAAGACTCTAGGGATTGAGCATGTTGGGCTCCTCTGCCTGAAGCTCCTACGGGAATTCGCATAACCATAGGAACCTTTAACTTGCCGGCTGACATATATCGGAGTTTAGCTGCATTATTTATGAGCTGATCCATGGCCAAGAAGATAAAATCTCCGTATTCTACATCGGCTATGGGTCTCATTCCAGCAAGAGCTGCCCCTACAGCTATACCAGCTATACCAAGCTCCGAGATGGGGGTATCTAGAATCCTTTCGTGTCCAAATTCTTCCGACAACCCAAGAGTAACGGTAAAAGCCCCTCCCCAGCCTCCTTTGATACCTATATCCTCTCCAATACAAAAGACTGACTCGTCCCTCCTCATCTCTTCTCTTATCGCTTCTCTTAAAGCTTCCGCTACAGTTAAATTTCTCAATTTATTCTCCTTAACTTTAAGCAAATACATCCCTTAGAGCATCTTCTGGTTTCGGCGAGGGACTACTCTGGGCAAATTTTATAGCCTCGTCTATTTCTTTTTCAATTGCGGCCTCTATATTCTCTGATTTTTCTGAGCTCAAAATATTCGTCGCAATCAATTTCTTTTTCATTCTGGGGATGGGATCCTTGGCCAGCCACCTCTTTTCTTCTTCCTTATCTCTATATTGCCTGGGATCAGAACGAGAATGACCTCCTATGTGGTAGGTCTTGCACTCAATTAACGTTGGACCCTCACCTTTCCTTGCTCTATCTATAGCCTTCCTTGCTACCTCATATACCGCCACTACATCATTGCCGTCCACCACCACCCCCGGTATCCCGTAAGAGAAAGCTCGATTAGCGATATCTTTTAACTTCATTACCTTGCTAACATGAGTAGAGGCTCCATAGAGGTTGTTCTCACAAACATAGATGACGGGTAGATCCCAAATAGCTCCCATATTGATCGCCTCATGGAAAGCACCTTCATTGGAAGCTCCGTCTCCGAAGAAGGAAACGGCTACCCGATCTAATCTTTTCATCTTAAAGGCCAGTGCTATACCGGTAGCCACAGGAATTCCTCCTCCCACTATAGCTATAGCCGGAAGCATTCCTACATCAATATCACCCACATGCATCGAGCCGCCTTTCCCCTTGCAACAACCGTTAGACCGAGCAAAGAGTTCGGCCATCAATGATTTCATAGAAACACCTTTAGCCAGAGCTTCACCATGAGATCGATGGGTGCCGGTAATTATGTCATCCTTACTGAGATTGGCACATACTCCTACTGCTATTGCCTCCTGTCCCTGGGAAAGATGAATAGTCCCTGGCATAGTCCCGCTTAAGAAGAGTCGGTAAATTCTATCTTCAAAGTGTCTAATCCTTAACATTTTCCTATACATTTCAATCAATTTCTCTCTTGGTAGCCTTTTTTCCATGTAGCCTCCTATGAAATGTAGTGCAAACCTTTCAAATTCATTTTTGTAAAGGATATCGTAGAAAACCTTATCTAAAAGCCAAATATTGCCTCTCGAATGAGCTTCTGAGCATCACAGGCATCGCCATCTTTGATGACCTCATCAATCTTATCAACTCCAACTTTATCTACCACTCCTGCCAGAGCTTTTATCCATTTTATGCTTTCCGTAGCAGCTTTGATGCTATCAATACGGAAGGGGAAAATATCAAGGGAGTACCAACCCTGGTAATCTACCTTTTGTAACCAATAGAAAGCTTCAATGTATTCAATGGTATGTACAGAACAAGAAATCAGATCGTCATCCCATAGACGATAGTTATCATTGAAGTGAGTATGAAACAGTTTTACCCCATAATGTTTCATTAGAGCCAGTACCTGTCCCAGATTCTCATAACCCTCAAAACAGTGGCCAAAATCACATACTACTCCTATATTGGGTCTTTCTACTTCTTTGATAAGGAGCATAAGTTTCCCAATGGAGCCTACATGAGCAAAGCATCGCGGCTCTTTAATTTTATGCTCTATCCCAATTCTTATACCGGCGTCATAATCAGCAACTTCCCTCAATCCCTCTACTAAAAATTGCCAGGATTGGAGATAGTCAACCTCAAAGGAGTAATCCCATCCGTCCTGGCCAAACCAAACATCGATTAAATCACAATCAATCCTCTTAGCCATTTCTATAGCATTAATAATAGTTTCCTTAGCCTCCTCCCTTGTTTTTGCATCCTTTGCACTTAGACTTCCCATAGCCCATTTCTTAGTTGCCCAAAGATCTGGAATGACCATTGATACTTTAAACCTATATTTTTCTAAACATTCTTTGATCGCATTTAAATTATTTTTATTAACATGCCAGTTTTCTACAAGTTCAACACCCTCCAGGTCTTCTACAGCACCAGCCAATTCAATCATTTTTTCAACAGTTACACTTTCTTTGTATCCCAAGTTTACATAGCGGTCGATTCCATTTCCAAATGCTGCTAAACCAGCCGAGAACTTAATTTTTCTCATTTTCGTCCCTCCTTGTGCAATAAATTATGTTTTTACTTACTGTAATCGTAACCTGTCAATATAGAAGTTTTATTCTCCCACTCTGAAACTGTTCTAAACCATCTAGTGGTGGGACGATGAAAGATTCCAAATTTCTCCACTGCATCTTTCAGCTCTCGGTTATCCGGAGCCTTAGAGGCTTCTTCCAGTGATATTTCTCTCATAGTAGCCTCAATAGCCTGTCGCATAGCTTTTGCTCCAGCGGTTGTACCTTTAGGATGACCGTGAATACCTCCTCCTGCAGGAATAAAAATATCGGGACCACATTCTTTCACTAATTCAGGAACCAGACCAGGGTGCATTCCTCCACTGGGAGCAGAAAGAGATGGATTAATATGATACATAGGAGCCTGCAGGATTTGATTAGCTCTTACGCCATCCTCTAAAGATACAAAGGGCAAAGTAGCCCAGCGGGTAGCATTGAGCACTAAGTCAGCACCGGCCAATCGTGCTAGCTTACAGATAACAGGGAATCTAAAGACTGAAGTCTGGGAAGCTACACTGGTAGGATGCATAAGTATGGGTACGTTAATATCCGAATCCTTAGCTAGATCTCGAATGACAGAGTAACCAGCGGTAAAGCCCACCAGAAGGCCGCCAGCCCCCATTTCTATAGCTAGTTTGGCTTTGTGCTTCATCTTACTGGGTCTGTCAGTGATACTCACAAAGTAGAGAGTCTTTTGCCCGTTCTCCTCATAAGCTCTTTTCAATGCCTGGCTAACCATCCTGACTCGATCTTTAAAGGAACAGTTAAAGGTCTCGCTACACATCTCATCATCTTTAACCATATCCGATCCCCCGATTGCAGCTTTGTATGCCTGTTCTGCAGTTTCTTGCGGTGTCATGCCCATTTTGGGTTTAATGATGGTTAATACGAAGGGTCTTTCAGGAACTCCTAAGAGTTTTCGGATGCCAGAGATACCAAATTTGGGTCCGGTGAACTCCTGGCAAAAGCTTTTAGGAAAATGAATACCCACCAATTTAATTACTCCAGGAAAGAAAAGAATATTTCCGGCTATAGCTATCAACAACATGGGAAAATTGTGAGAGAAAGATTCTGTATGTAAGGCCATATTTACAATCGCCTTCTTATGGTTTTCGCTTTCGGTGGGAACAGGATAATATCCGATGACCTTAGGGGTAAAAAGTTCTCTTATTTTTGCAGTATCTTCAGGAATTTTTTGCCAGGTCCCGGTAGAACCCTGTAGCAGCATAGGCTGGATAACATTCAAATGGTCCAAAATCTCACCTTCCGCTTTGTGTTCCACATAATATGTAGCGATAATAAACTTTTCTTTATGGACACTTTCATACTCACTGTTGAAAACTAAAGGATCATATGTTGCTTCCATTTTTTTCTCCATCCTTTGCAATGTCCCCAATGGGAACATGTATTTTTGGTTAATAATGAGATATATCTCATTTTCTCCTTATCGATTATTCAGAGAACCCATCTGTTCGTAGATTTCAAATAAAGTTGGATATATTTTTTTGAAGATATTAAACCGAGAAGTGTAAAATACCCCAATTTTTTCTTCTGGTGTTATAGATCTTTTCACTTTAAAAATACTCAATATAGCCTCTTCGGTATCCTTATAAACACCGGTAGCTATAGTGGATAAAATTAGTGTTCCTATCAATCCAGCCTCACTTTTTTCGGGAACCAACAGCTTCTTTTGAGAAATATCGGCCTTAATCTTCATCCATAAATCTGAATTAGTAGGTCCACCAGACACTCTCAAATCGGTAATTTCTAAGACTTTCTCCATCTCAATTATGAGATTTCTAGTTTCAAAACATACACCTTCCAGGATAGCCCTCACCATATCACCAATCTTATGAAAGGACCTAAGACCTATGAAGGCAGCTCTAGAGTTTGGGTTGAGAGCTTGAAAACTTCCAGAAAAAGTTCCCTGAAGATGAGGAAGAAAGAATAAACCCTTAGCTCCCGGTGAAGATTGTTCGGCTTCCTCGATGATAATCTCGTAAATGCCTCTACCCTCTCTGTTCTCAATAGAATTTCTTCCTTTTACAAATACATCCTTAAACCATTTCAACGCCATGCCAAAAGTCGGGTTGACGCCCAAAAGAAGATACTTATCTTTTAATACATGACAATAATTGGCGATATTACTATCTGAAAGGTGATGCTCTAATCTCGGCCTTTCGGTAACTCCAGCTATTACCTCCACCGTCCCCATCCCGTTAAAAGCCGGACCTTCTGAAATTATCCCTACTCCTAAAGCAGCACAACATTGATCATGGCCTCCTGTGACCACTTTGGTTTTCTCGCTCAATCCAAGCTCGCTGGCAACAAACTCCGCCACTGATCCAACTATTGTTCCTGAGGGTACAGGTAATGAAAAAAGGTCTGGACTAAGAGCGGCTTCCCCAAGAATTTCTTCCGACCATTTTTTCTCTACCCTGTCAAAAAGCATAGAACGGCAAGCCAAAGAATAGTTTACAAAATATTCACCGATCAGTTTAGCAATAATGAAGTCTTCCATAAAAAGAAATTTGAAAGTTTTCTCGTAGATTTCTGGTTTATGCTTTATTAACCAGAGTATTTTATGGATAGAAGCCAGTGAAGATAAAGTAACGCCAGATATGTCGTAGATTTTATATCTCCCAATCTTTTCTTCCAGAAACGATATTTCTTCTTCGTAGTAGTTTCCCCTTCCATCCCATCCTTCTATGAAGTTATAGAGAGGTTTTCCCTTCTTGTTTATGGGAACAATAGCTTCTCCCAGAACAGAAGGACAAATACTTACAATTTCCGCAGGTTTAACATTGCTGCTCCCGACTAACTCTGAAATCAGCTTTTTAACTTTATCCCAAACAAGATCGGGATCAATTTCAATCCATCCTGGATGAGGGTAATTTAATTGGTATTCTAATCGGTTTAACGCTACCGGCTGACCTTTCTCGGTAAAAATTGCACCTTTGACCACAGAAGTTCCCACATCTAATCCCAGAAAGTACACAACTACAGTCCTCCTATTCCAAATTTTGTAAAATATAAAAAATGAAATTTACTAACATAGAAGCGAAAAAATACCTCTGTGGAACCCCACTTTTTGTCATAGAACCTTGTCTCTTTTTCACATTAAATCTCGTTAGGACTCTTATCTTATAAAATACTTACATAGATATTGTAGAAGATTCATCGAAAGCTATCCGCCATTCCGTTATTAGTTTTTAGCCTTTAAGAGCTCCTTCGATTACCCCTTTAACAAAGCGTTTATGCATGACCAAATAGACAACTATTAAAGGAAAAGTAGCGATGGTGACTCCTGATAATATCAAACCAAAGTCTGATGTATATCGCCCTTTAAAGAAGATCAGGCCCACAGTAATTGGCCTCAACGACTCCTTGTGGATAAGCATAAAGGCAAGAAAAAAATCTTTCCAATTCCATACAGTTTGGAAGATAAAAAGAGCTATCATTGCTGGTTTCGCTAACGGAGCCATTATGTAAATAAATGATTGAAGCTTTGAACATCCGTCCAGATATGCTGAATCTAGTAGCTCTCTAGGTAAACTCTTAAAATAAGCTCGCATCATAAATGTTCCAAAACACACATTTGCACCAGCACTAGGAAGAATAAAGGCCCAGTATGTATTAAGAAGACCAATATCTTTCAGTAGGTAATAAAGACCGATAATAAATGCTTGTGGAGGCATCAGGAGGCCAATTAGCATAAAATAAAAGATTGGTTTATTTCCCCGAAAATTAAACATGCCAAAAGCAAATCCTGCCAAGGAAGATAATAATACGACTATAACCACCGTTGCTAGTGTCATGATTACACTATTTTTAAAATACACTGAAAATCTTCCTATTGTCCAAGCGTTTATGAGGTTCCTATAATTAAAAGTCTCTGGAAATCCAAATGGGTTTAAATATATTTGAAGATGACTCTTGAATGCACCGATCCAAACCCAAACGACGGGAGCCAGTGCCAACAAGGTGACGAACGCTAAAAAACCGTATTTAGCCACAGCTACTAGCTTTTCTGATGACTTGTAAGATAGCTTATTTTTCAATTTACTCCCTCTCAGCATAAGATAAATATGCAAGTGTTAAAATGAGAATAATGGCAAGTAAGCATATTGATATAGCAGCTCCATAGCCTACTCGTGATGCTTCAAATGCTTGCTTATATAACCAACTGGTAACGACTTCTGTGGAGTGATGCGGACCTCCCCGAGTCATCGCCCACACAATGTCAAAGACTTTAAATGAACCTATAGTAGTCCATATAACAACTAATGTAGTTACGTTCCTCAGTAGAGGGACTGTAATGTGCAAGAATTGCTGTAATCTACCAGCTCCATCGACTTTAGCCGCATCGTACAACTGAGGATCAATATTTTGTAATCCAGCAAGGAAAAGTAGAGTACAGAATCCAAAGTAGGTCCATGCTCCAGCAGCTATCAGGGCTAGCAAAACCCAAGGGGTTTGACCGAGCCACGGACGAGTAAGAAAATCTAGTCCAATCAATCTAAGTACTCCATTCAAAATGCCACACTGTGGGTGATAAATTAGGCTCCATATTATCCCTACAGCAACAAGAGAAATCATAGCGGGAAGATAGTAAATAATTGTCAAAAGCTCCCTCCCTTTTGTTTTCTCGCTCAACAACAATGCTAATAGCAAACCAAGGCTAACTGGTAGAGCAAGACTTAACATTAACCAAATTACGTTGTGCATTAAGGAAATTAAAAATATATCATCGTAGATAAGCTTTACGTAGTTAGCAAAACCCACGTATTTCTTTGTTATTGTGGCACCATTCCACTCGTGAAAACTTAGCAATAATGTATGAATCATAGGATAAAAAATAAACACTACATACAGAGCCAAGGCAGGTATTATAAAACAGTAAATCCCACTTTGCCTTGCCAGTAATTTTAATCTCCTCATTTCACCTTCTCCTCCTGCTTCTCATAGAAGTTACTTATAAGTCTTTCATTTTCTGCCCATTAAGCTCCTCCTCTTTCGATTTAGGCATAGCAGGAGAAGCTTAATGGGGTCAGTCAAATCACACCGCTTTACTTTATCTAGATCTCAAAAGTCCTTTTTCTCGTTCTTCTTTCCATATCCTATTCAGCTTGTTAATAGTTCCGTCTACTGTTTCTTTGCCAGCATAAATTCCCTGCATCAAGGAACAGAGTTCGTTCCACCATCTTGCTGTACTGTAAATATCAATAAAGTGACCACCATCAATTTCGAAAAGTGACCGTATTACGTCCTTTTGTAAAGGAGCTAATTCAAGACCTTCAAGGCTCACAGGAAAAGGTGGAACAAGTTTGGCTTCTTCTATCCATATTTTACCAGCTTCGTCGGACAGTAAGAAATCTAGATATTTGAAACATTCTTCAGGATACAGAGTTGCTTTTGGAACACAGTAGCCAGAACCACACACCATAGGGACTCGAACCGGTATATCTTTTTTGATTTGGGGGAATAAGAAACTACTGGGTTCGAAAGTTTTCACATTTTCCATGATATCTCCAAGTAGCCATGTTCCAGTAAGACGCATAGGTGCTTTTTCAGTATAAAAAAGCATATTTCCGTCGTTGTAACCTAAGGCTTGAAAGTCTTTTGAAAAGTATCCCTTTTGCGGAAACTCGATAGACCATATCTCGAGTGCTCGAGCCAAACCAGGATGATCCCATTTGTCCTTTTCGAGGAGAATTTCATCCAACTCATCTTTAGGAATCAGAAGGTTTACAAAAACGGCAAAGGGATGCACAGAAGTCCAATAGTCTTTACTTGCGAAACCAAATGGAATATATCCCTTAGATTTGAGCTTTTCACAAATCCAGATCAATTCTTCATAACTATTGGGTATCTCAAGTCCTAGTTCCTGGAATACATCTTTGTTGTAGTAGGTTGTTAAATACTCTAATTCATTTCCAATTCCCCAAATTTTTCCATCAAATGTCGCTATGGTTCTTGGAAATTCATACACCCGTTCAGTCCATCCATATCGCTCATACACCTCTGTCAAATCAATCAACAGACCAGCTCGCGCAAGCAAACCCATATGACCCGGACCAACCTCAGTGTAAACAACATCCAGCTTTTCTCCTGCCAACAAAGCGGTCTTAAGAACTTTCCTCATATCTTCTCCGCTCATCGCCACTCTCTCAATTTGAATATCAGGATTTGCTTTTTCGAAAAGAGCATTCAACTTGTCCACAGCAGGTGACATATCAGGTGCGGTGTATTGATCCCAAACGGTAATTTTCACAGCACTTGCGCTGGAGCAAATAAGCAGAGATATTATGAATATCCCTATTGCTTGGACACCAATAGACTTATGCAACATTTTGTTACCTCCTTTATTTTTTGCAGACCTGGTTCATTTTTCCCTGAAAGCCCTCAAAAAGAGAAATTAATCTTTCGACACTCCTCTTTTTGGAAAGCTTTTCTTTGCCTCAGCTAAAGGCCTAACCCACTTCACACCTCCTCCCCGGCCTTATTTTTATTCCTTCAAACTAGACAGTGGGAAAGCAATATTTTTGCCTATTTTTTCTCTGGGATTTAGTTTCACCTTCATCGCCTTTCACTAGATTATGCACGAAAGCCTCACACCAATTCACTTGAGGTTCATCTAATCTGATCGTTAATAGATATGACTCATCCCGTGGACGGCTGATAGCGCCAAATTTCCGCTTCACCACATTCAAGACTAATTGCAAAACCTTCGTCCTGAAGTGTCTGGCCGGAAACTACCGTTTCTTGACTGATAAGTAGGTTAGTCAACGAATAGCTCTTGTGACGATCGAGTGCAGATAGCTTAACCAGTTTCTGTGCCTGTGTGCTCTGCACCCTAAACACTACTACTATGCCTGAATCAGAAGAGGGATCGTGGAACTGCCAACCATCCCATTCCCTTATCGAAACAGGTTGGGAGAACACCGGATAGAAATCACCTGCAAGAAAATGTCGGATCAATTTATATATACCTATCATCTTTTTAGCCTTCTCTTGCAAAACCGGAGACCATCTTGCAATGTCATCACCAATGCCTAAAGCACCACCGAAGCGGCTCAGGTAGAACACATCGGGGTACGCCTCAGTATGGTGAGAAAGATCAGTATGGAGCAGTATGGATGGCAAGAAACAGCTAGCCCCTGAGAGATGATACCGACAGATATCCGCGCTGATTGTGTGATCACTGACAAAAACCATATGTGCTCGGCGGAGAGTCCCCAAATCTATCATCCGTCCTCCGCTTGCACACTGCTCAACGCACAACGAGGGATAATTCTTCAGAACCCACTCCATAACCTCATAGAGACCTTCTATGTGTCTGATCTCTGTTATGCCCTTACGCTCTGGAGGATCATATTTGGTCCATTGGAACTCGGGATCCACGTTGTAATCGTTTCTTACCCACTGCATATGGTACTTTTCAACCAGTTCACTAAAAATACCTTTTGCCCACTCACGAACCTGTGACAGACCGAAGTTAACAAGGCCTCTATCTGGATCCTTTTCTGACCAGATCACCCATTCAGGATGTTCCTGGAGCAAATTGGATCGTCGAGTGGTTCGAGCAAGATCAAGCCAGAGACCAAACTTCATCCCTTTGTCTTCAACATACTTTGCAAATTTATCAAGACCGAAAGGGAATTTCGCCTCATCGGCTACCCAATCCATTCTTCGCTCATTGAATCCTAGACCCTCCTGCCAGCCAACCTCCCAACCGTCGTCAACCTCAAAGTACTCGCAGCCTATCTCTGCGGCCGTATCTACCTGTTTTTTTAGGCTGTGCTCATTAATTCTGGGAGCACCAACTATACCATTGTAAGCGAACCAGCTACCAAATCCAGTTAAAGGAACAACTTTCTTGCCCGCCAGTAAGGGAACATACCTCTCGTAAATGGTTCGACGCAGTGCATTCATTCCATTAAGAGCAGATCCATCATATAAGCCTATTAAAACCTCCGGGATTGGTATTTCCTCCCCAGACATGAGCATCAGATCAACCGCGGGTAACCATGCCTTAATAAGAAACTGTTGCGAGTTCTGGTTGGTCTCATGCAATTGGAATTTTGCCTTCCAGTTTCCTGACCAACCAAGGGCAAAAAAGATCCCGTGCGAATCAGCACCATTGCTCACAACGAAGAAAGGAAGGTATGCATTGGAGGATCGCCCCAACCTTGAGCCAACGATCAATCCATCACCATAACGCGACTCAACTAAGGTGGTATCAAACCTACGATATGAGGGGGGTGGGTAAAAGTTATCCTTCATCCCTCCGCCCGCTCCGTGGATTGTGGGTGGTCCAATAGTAGAAACAGGAAAGCCCCATTGCACCGTGTGTAGATCTTTTACTCGTGGTATGGGTTTATCACCGATATTGTGAATGCGTCCCTGATATTTCAACGCATTGTGCTCTGGAAAGAGCTCGTATTCAACTCTGATTTCCAGACATTCTGTACTATTTCTCCAAACCTGTTCTGTAATCTGCTTAGATCCCCGGTTTGAAACAGCATGAAGTTTGAGATCCTGGAAACATTCTTCGTGTTTAACCCTGTCGTATCCCAACCCGAAACCGAATGTTTCAGCCAGTCCTTCGCAAAACGGGTTATCGACGTTCATCTCTCGGAAAAAATCCCCTATCCTCTTTCCTGCATTCCTATTAGTTAGTACATTGTTAACCATCATCACCTCCTCAGTCACATTATTAGTTCACTCGAAAATTCTTTTTTCCTCCCTGTTCAGCAGACATCGTTCATTTTTTGTGGAAAGCTCCCAAAAAGAGAAATTAATTTTTCGACACTTCTCTTTTTGGAAAACCTTCTTTTATTTCTCAGCTAATGGCCATATTTGCTCTCTCACCTCCCTCCGGCCTGTGAATATCAATCCCAAAAGGGCTCACTGTAACAAAGTAAAAGGGAACCACCTCGGATAAAAAATTATTAATAGAGGACAAAGACCCCTTTTGTCCCTTCTTATATTTCAACTAAACGCCATTAACGTTACACAATGCAAAACTCTGCCATAACTAAAGACGAAACTCGTTGGCTATAGCTGAACGTGTCTTAGAATGAGGCGACCAATTGCGCTATAACTTGTTTAGTTTCCTGATCCAAACCATAATCTTTGTAATTCAACCTTAGATTGGGGATAACACCGTATTTTCCGGCATTCATTACAACTTCTCTGATTCGCTTTCGTTGTTCTTCACTTACCTCAGTTGGTGGCTTCTCTATATTGCATACTTTTGCTACTGGGACTAATCCTTCCGGAACACATAAATGCGGATACAGCTTTACATAGTCTAAAATCAAGTTGGAAAAAATAGGGGTATATTGATTGCGCCATTCATTTAATTCTTTGTTGGTTAGAATTTCTCCATTTTGTATGAGAGAGAAAAAACTCATAGCGGGCTCATCAAAGACCTCGCAACTAAATACCGTTTTTGGAATCTGTTTCCGCAACTGGTTAAAAAGTTCCGTTCCTTCCCAAGAGGTTCCTCCTAAAATGTGAGCATCAAGGTGAACGGCGTCTATGTCAAATTGCTGAACCAAAGAAGATACTCTTCCAGTAAAGTAACTTGCCCATTCTGGGTTACTCAGCTCAGTACCTACAAAGGGATAGGTCCAGATAGGAGCAAAATGGAAACAATCTACAATCTGATACCAGATATTCATATCTTTGGTTAACTCCGCTTCTGTAAATTTCAGGTGAACTTGGTTAGTCCCGGCTTTGAAGAAGAAGGGAAAAGGAAAGGTGTAAGAGTCATTTTTCATGAACCATTGAGGAGGTGATTCTAGCCTTCGCTCACCAACTGTAATCTTGATTTGTCCTCCAAAACCACTTAAACCCCCTATAACCAACTTAGCCTCACACTTTTCAGGGATAGTAATCGTCGGAAAAAGAATGGAATTATCGACCATTGTACCGGAAATTTGTTCTTTTTTACCTTCCCAGTCATATTTTAAGACTTTAGAGCCTCCTGGCCAGCCAGCGTAATTGGCAAAAATGTGCCCTTTTTTAACCCACTTTTTCGTAATTTCAAATTGAGGTAGGTAAGGATCCACTCCACATGGCATGGTATGAACCATAATTCGATATCCACACTCATGAGCCGTATCCACCATCTGCTTGAATTTTTTAGGACCACCAAGCTCTGGAGTGGGGGAATACTCTGGATAATGTGCATCGTACTTATAATTCCATCCAGGAAGGTAGAATAAGGTATCTTTAGGAGCCCTTGCTTTTCGCATGTCCTTGCAAAGATCTATTAGATGTTGATAGTTGTGGGCTATTTGCCCATTTGACCGCCACATATCCAAGGTTATAATCAGCTTGGTGTTGAAAAACCAATCTGGCAGGCCAGAGTTTTGCTCGAGTGGAATGAGATTGAACGTATTTTCCATCCACTGCTTGTAGTCCCTGACAGCTTCTTGTAAGGAGGGAAAAGACCGTAGGAAAAGAGGAACCGCAGACGGCCAATAGTAGGTAAAAGAGAAACCTTCTACAGATCGGCTAATTTTAATCCTAGGATAAGCTAAACCTCTCACATCCAAGGAGAAGACTTCCCTTAAATCAGATCGATTCGTTAAACAAAGACAGCCTCGATCAGATTCTACCAAAATTAACTGATGGGAAAGCCCTTTAGAGCCATGTTCGGTTTCGGGAGTTGCAAAGGTAGAACCAACAGGCATTCTCCTATCAAACAATCGAGCACTCATTCCAGAGGTGAAACCCACCGGAGTCCCAGGAAAGTAAATTTTTAATTCTTCTGGAAAGAAAAGAGTGAGGTGGGCATAACAGCTTCTATCATCTGTAAGGCTCCTAAGGGCTAATTTAATTCCATTCCTTGATGTTTCTGCGCGAAAAACAGCTTCTTTCTCTTCCACTTCTAAATAAGCAGTAAGTTTTCCTTCTTTCTTTGAGGCAATTCTCCTTACTTTGGCCTTTTTCCCCCATAGACCATAGGACACTATATGTGCTGGCTGATTAAAGGATTGACCAAATAACTTAATTTTAGCGGGCTTAGCCTGCCTATCGAAAAATATACTTACCTCACCTGCATGAATTTGGAAGCCCATTGTGTGCACCTCCTAGCTTGGAGAATTAATCTCCTCAACAGACTTTCATGTAACATGACAGCCTGATCCTTTGTAGGAAATAACTCAAGTCCTGCAAATTCTGCCCTATACGCAGCGGTAATAGCATCATAGATACTTTCATTGCGGGTCCTAGGCATAAAATCCGTACATGCTCCGATTTGGTCAGAGATATCCACCTTATCTTTTCTCTCTAAATGCATCATGTTAACCGATTGTACATACTCCGGGGGACCAATTCCCCTCTGAGTTGTCGACCAATAGACATATTACCTCCTCGGAAGATTATCAGGATCTTGGAGAGAACATCTGTATGTAAATATTCAGTGAACCACGTCCCAAAGGCAACATCCCCCCCACCTCGGGAAAAATAAAGGATAAAATAGGGACCTCACTTCTTATAATACCCAATTTTCAAGGTATTTTCTCCACATTAGTGGAATTCTAACGGGGTTTACTTAGTATTTACATCTGTATTTATTCAAGCTCGGTATAATACCTACACCGATCTCCTCTAATTATTCCCTTGCTGAAAAGTACTGTCTGGTTTTTCGTGGTATAAGTAGTGTGTTCTAGCAGCAGGGCAGGTGCGCCATCCTTTACGCCGAGCATTTGAGCTTCGTAACTGTCGACAATAATTGGCTCGAAGCACTCTTTTGCTCTAATTAAAGGTATCTTATATTCATTCCTTAATATATCATTCAGGGGTTTGGAGCTAATGTCTTTTAGGTGTAAATTAGGGCATAACTTAACTGGAATCATAATTGTTTCTAGGTAGAAGGGTTCGCCATTCACTAATCTTAATCTTTCTATTTCAGTGATCTTCTCTCCCTTTCTAATCCTAAGATGTTTTGCAGAATGCTTGTCAGCCTCAGTAAACTTTACTTTTAATATCCTCTGTTCTGGTTCGAGTCCTTTTTGCCGCATACTTTCAGTGAAACTATAAAACCTATTAAGACTTTGCTCTAGCTTAGGTTTAGCCATAAATGTTCCTTTGCCCTGTTTTCGGTAAAGCAGTCCCTCTCTTACAAGGCCCTTTATTGCCTCTAAGACCGTTATTTTGCTCACCTTATATTCGGCACATAGTTCCTTTTCTGCAGGAATAAGCTCCCCTGAAAGCCATTCTCCTTCCTCTATGCGGGCTCGTAAATCCTCCCTTATCTGATGATATAAAGGAATCTTGGAGTCTTTAAGGACTTTCCTTGGCACCGATCTCTCCTTTTTCTCATATACATCCTTGCGCCACGAAAGAATAATATCATAATCTATTTTATATGTTAACATATTTTTATTTTTTGTCGAGGACGGTTAACTGGTTGATACGTAACCACCAAAGTTGGAATCCTGTAACACTCAAAGTCGGAATTTTGTAACCCTAAAGTTGGAATCTATAGATGGTATTCCCACAGCTTTTGTTTATCCTTAAAGATCATAATCTTCTTTTCTGGAATAAAGCAAACAGTGACTTTATCTTTGGGGAATTTGCCTACCTTCCATCTTCTGGCGTTAAAACTTATAGTTCCGTCTGTTTTTACCTTTCTTTCATAATGAAGGGAAAAGACATAGTCTAGATCAATGTCTTCCGGTAAAGCTCTTATTCTAGTTTTCCCTTCTCTTTCTCCCTTTTCCCAGCGATCATTAGGGGTCTGGCCAGTCTCCTGATGAACTCGCTTTTCATTGTAGAACTCGATTAGCTCATCAAGGACCTTTTCTGCCTCAGCTATCTTTACCACCTTGTATCTTTCGCAAAGGAAGGGAAGTCTTCTTTGAAAATAATCGAACCTCTTTTCTATCTTTCCCTTGGCTTCTGGTGAGTGAGCATAGATTACCCCTGTCCCTAAGCTCTCCAAAGCTCTTTTGAACTGAATCTTTCCCTCATCCTCACCCACCGTATAGCTAACATGGATTCCCCGGTGCTTAACAAAGCGGAAGATGCTATGTTGATCTACATAATAGGCTAAGGGTAGGCCATAATCCTCGATTGTTTTCCTGGCAACTGAGAGATGATCAAAGCAAATCTTTTTTCCACTAGCTTTCTTCCCACAACCTTTCGGCTATAATCATCCTTGGTTAAGATTAGATCACTAAAAGAGTTGGTTAGAGGTAGCCACATATGGTGAGAAGTATCGTGTTGAAACAAGAATCCTGGCCCTGGGGTTTCAAACCGAATGTAAACCTTTTTCTTTTCATCAGGTTTTGCCTCATAATACTTATGTCTGAGGGCAAATCGTCGAATACTGTTTCTATTGAAGGGCCTGCCAAACTTTTTCTTTAGCTTCTTCGGCTAAAAAGGAGAAGTTAAACTTATTCTTAAATCTACCCTCACAGCGGGTTATGTAGTAAAGCTCCTCGTGAAGGAACTTTTCTACTTCTGGAGGAAAGGATCGAGTAGGCTTAGCATCTTTACTGTAGAGTTTGAATTCTTCTCCTTTATTTCTCGAGGCAAGGGATTTTTCTCTCCACCAATAAAGTCCACTCTTGGATAGTCCCAGAAGCTCACAAGCTTTTTCCCTGCCAATTTCCTCGGCATAAAATGTCTCGATGAGATCCTTTACAAAATCTTTGGGCAGCCTTTTGTGAATCTGTTTTCCCATGGGTAAGCCTCCCTATTTTATAGGGAAGTTTACCATTTTAATTTCAAAGAGCACTTTCTCTCCTGGATTTACCTAACTTTCCAAGTAAAAAGGGGCTCACCTAGAGACTCAGGGAGGCTAATTTCTTTCTCTAGATGATGTTTTCCCCATCTAAAAATTTTTAAGGGCTAAAATGAGCCTCTATGAGTTTCTTATAATGTAGAATGATAAGGCATCTCAGGATTTTGACTCCCTCGAGGGAAATCATTGAGGCCTCAAAAAGAGAATTCTTATCTTTGCCTTCATGATTCTTGAAAGCCACTCTTAGGAATAACTTCCTACTCTTGCACGGGGTTCACAAAAAATTCTGGACTCAACTTGGAAAAATATCTTTCTCCAAATCCTTAAGATTTTTTCTCCAGAAACTCCCTTTTATTCCCTCCAGAAAGAGTCTTATTTTAATGTTCCCGAGTCTAACTTTGAAGGTTACATATCAGAAAAAAAAGGGGAACGTGTCAAATCATTTAACCCCCTAACCCAATTGGAGGTTGTTGAATCATATAATTTCTAACCGTACGAGGTAATTGTCTTTTGAAGGGAATGGCTTCTTGTCCTCTCCTTTTCTCTTCATAAGCTTGGTAGAGTTTATGTGTTTTCTCCTCGATCTTTCTCTTTAACTCTGCGGGATTAAGACTCTGGTAAAGGATTTGTAATTTTCTCTTTGCCTCTTCGGAGATTTGTCCTGACTCAATGAGTCTTTGATAAGGAGTTTTGGGAATATCGTACTTTCTTTTGACCTTGCTTCCAACTCTTTCTTTCTTGATGAGTTTCATTACCGGAGAAAAGAAGTTTTTATAGAGCCTGAGTTCATTCTCATAAAGAGAATTCATCAGGGTAAGTTCTTTGTCAG
>JAUWXE010000085.1 GCA_030616535.1 Candidatus Aerophobota bacterium | reverse complement strand
GGTTGATGTTCGTATTATCGCCGCTACCAACAAGGTTTTGGAAGAACTTATGAGGAAGGAAGCCTTCCGAGAAGACCTATATTATCGTCTAAATGTGGTCTCGATTTATCTCCCTGCTTTGCGTGAAAGAAAGGAGGACATCCCTCTCTTAATTAGTCATTTCTTAAGGAAGTACAAGAAGGTAGACAATATAAAGATAAAGGGGATCTCTAACCAGGCTCTGAAATTGCTAATGGATTATGACTGGCCGGGCAATGTTAGGGAACTGCAGAACGTCATTGAGAGGGCCGTCGTCCTGGGACAGGGAGAGATACTCCTCCCCCTAGATTTTTCTTTGAAGGCAGGGGGGAAGCCTTTTAAATCAAGAGTTACTTCAAATTTTGGGAATATTTCACTGGGGGAGACAGAAAAAAGACTGATCGAAAAGACCTTAAAACTTACCCACTGGAATCAGACCGAAGCGGCAAAGTCATTGGGAATCCATCGCAACACTCTGCGAAGAAAAATCGGACATCTTAAGATTTACCGGGATGAATAAATTGCTTCGTGCGATACCCTCTTACCCAGCCATTTTCTTGCCATAGAACTCAAGATAGACATCAAAAGGGCTCCTGGGAAAGTAGAAATTCAACCACCACTATATCCTCCAAAGATCGCAACTTAACCTGGCAACTAGCCACTGAGGAAAAATGAAGCGAAAAAAGCTAGTTATAGGCGGAGTCATCATCTTTCTTATTTTTTTATCCTCGGCAGTATTTATAATGGGGCGAGGTAATTTAGCTAAAATCTATCTGGATAAAGGTGACAAATATTTTGAAGAGAATGAGCTAGATAGAGCCATAATGGAGTTTAAAAAAGCCGTGAGGATAGATCCTGAGCTCAGCGAGGCCCATCTTGCTCTAGCGGAGATCTATATCAGGAAAGATAGGATCGAGGAAGCCATTGATGAGCTATTGAAAGCTGCTGAACTACAGCCGGATGATAAACTCGTTTTGGCGAGGTTAAGGCAAGTCTATGAGCAGAGCCATCTAAGATCTACTGAGTTACTAAGGTTTGGCATCCAACCCGATTTAGAACCCCTCACTACGGTGAAGTTAATGCAGCCTTTAACTGACTATTTATCGAAAAAATTGAATATGGATGTGGTGCCAGTTCTTTTACCTGACTATGGCTTGGTGATTGAATACCTAAAAACGGGTAAGGTGGATATAGCTCTTCTAGGGCCCTTAGAGTATATCAAAGCTCAACCAGAGGCTGAGGTTGTTCCTCTCGTGGCTCCAACCATCCACGGTCAAGCTGTTCAGAAAAGCGTGATTATTACTGGCGTAGATAGCGGAATCCATGGTCTATCCGATCTAAAGGGTAAAACCTTTGCCTTTGTGGCCAAAGATTCGCTCTCTGGTTACCTGGCTCCCCGGATTTTGCTTAGGGAAAGCGGCATTGACCCGGCAAAGGATCTAGGGGGAACCTTTTTCTTGGGAAGCAGCGATAAAGTATTTTTCAGCGTACTGAATCAGGAGGTAGATGCGGGGGCCCTAGCCCGACCTCTCTACCATTATCTTTCGCGTGATAGCGGACGGGGCGATAAAATTGTGGTCCTGGCTCAATCTCCAGCAATTCTCCAGGACGCCATCGTGGCTCGTAGGGGACTGGAGGAGAGCTTGATAAAAAGAGTTAAAGATCTCTTGGTTAACTTTTACCTCAGCGAGGAAGGAAAAAAGTCTGTGCGAGATTCCCCAATTTTCGACGGTTACTCACCGGTGAGGAGAACTGAAGATGAATCAGCCGGTTTCCAGGGGTATACTTTCTTCCTCACCGAGTTCTAAGGAGGTTTGAAAATTTCTTTTCCATTTCTTAAAAGGAGAGGAAGCTTTAAATAAATGAAGCTTCGAGCTAAATTCACTTTCCTATTCATTGGTTTAGTGGTCTTAATGGGGCTCATTACTGCATTTATTACCTTCAACTGGCAGAGGAGAGCCATTGAGAAACAGCTAAGGGAAAGAGGTGCTGGTATCGGTAGAACCTTAGCCGTAGCCGCTACTGAAACCATGCTGACCCGCGATTTTACTAAGTTGAGACAATACTTTGAGGAGATAAAAAAGAGTCCCCCGGTAGCTTACCTGGTAATAATGGATACTACCGGGAGAATAATGGTCCACAGCGACCATAAACAGGAAGGCAAGGTATTGGATAGTCCCCTTGACATAAGAGCCGCCCGAGCTGAAGGACTCGTTGAGCAGAGATATACAGGAGAAAACAGCCAGCCTCTCTATGAGATAGCCTTACCCATTGAATTTGCTTCCAAAAAATGGGGGGTCGCAAGAGTGGGGTTTTCCCTGGTGAGCTTGAACCGGGAACTGGCTCAAGCGGCGAGAAACATTACTCTCCTCATCGTGGGGGCTGTTTTGACGGCAATAGTGGTGGTGGTCATAGTGGGCAGGAAGATCACCCATCCGGTTCGCCAGCTTATCAGCGGTATTGCCAGTATCTCCCGAGGAGGTCCTAGTCAGAAAATCCCGGTTAAGAGCAGGGACGAAATGGGTGAAATAGCCGACGCTCTTAACCGAATGACCGATGACTCGCAGAAAAGTAGAACAGAACTGGAAGAGGTCAAGGAGAAGCTCAGGGTCTATACGGAGGAGCTAAAAAAGAAGGTATCGGGCCTATCAGCCTTGAATAAAGCTAGTAGAATCTTGATCTCCACCCTGGGATTAGAAGAAAAATGGGATTTGGTTGTTAACACCGCTACTTCCATAACTAATGCCCAAAAGGGTCTTCTCATCTTCACTGATAAGAGGGGAAAGAAGCTAGACCTCAAGGCCTCTGAGGGAGAGGATATTAATATAAACCTGCATAAGAAAATTGCCCAATGGGTTATGAAGAACGATAAACCCATTTTGATAAAAGAAGGAGCCAAGGGTTTGCCCTTCCAAGAGTTGTGGGAAAAGGATGCCACCGGTCCGATTATGTGTGCTCCTTTGAAGGCTAAGAATGAACTTTTGGGAGCCATGGCGGTGGAGAGTCCGATGTCTGGGAAAGATTTTACTGAGGCTGATTTAGAATTATTTTCCACCTTTGCCAACGAGGCAGCTTTGGCTCTGGAAAATGCTTCGCTAACCGAAAATCTGATTGAGTCCCGGGAATTAGACTCCTTCAATAGAATAACTTCCATCATCATTCACGACCTAAAGGGTTCTATCAGCGGCCTGTCTCTTCTCCTTCACAATGTTGAGAAAAATTATGACGATCCCGAGTTTCGAGCCGATTTGATAGCCACTATCGCTGACACCATAAAAAAGACGGAGGATTTAGTAGCCCGGCTAACCAGCCGGCCTCATCTCTTGGAGCTCCGATCTGAGTCGGTAAACCTTCTCCTTCAGAGGCTAGTGGAAAAATTATATCTGAGAGAACTCCCGGAGGTGGAATTGATCGAGAAATACGGTGAGCTACCGAAAATGATGATTGACCCGGACAACATGGAGAGAGTATTTGAAAACCTCATTCTTAACGCCCTGGAAGCTATGTCCAATGGCGGAAAGCTCGCTATAGTTACCAGAAAAACAAAAAAACCATTAGCTGCGGTGGTCGAGATCACCGACACCGGCCAGGGTATGACCAAGGAATTTATCAACCACCGTCTGTTTAAGCCCTTCAGGACTACTAAAAGGAAAGGACTGGGGTTAGCCCTGTTTTCCTGCAAGGAAATTGTCTCCTTACACGGGGGAAAAATAGAGGTGAAAAGTGAGCCGAACCGGGGGACGAGCTTTGTGACGAAGTTACCCATTCTGGCTGTAGATGGAAAGCTTAAGGCGATAAGAAAGCTCTTAGGGGAATATCTATTGGAGACAGAGTCTATCAAGAAAGAACAATTACAAAGAGCTCTGAAAATCCAGGTCAGCGACAAAAGGAAGATCGGAAGAATCCTGGTCGATCTGGGATTCGTGAGAGAACGAGAGGTAGAATTAGCCATAGAGAGACAGCAGGTGGCCGAAAGGCACTTATGCGACCTATTACAGAGAATTGGGTTGGAATACGAAAACGATACTGACCAGGGATGATAAACCCCTGCCTTTTCTTTCAGCCAGCTGGGCTTAACCCACGTTATTCTTACCTTCCTTAGCAAAAACTTTCCTCCAGCACTATCCTGGTGCAGTAGACTAAAATGGAATCCACCTTGTAAAAGGAATCCCCGAAAAAAAATCCCCTTGCCTTATTTTAGAGCGATATTTTGCACTGAGATAGAGCAAAATAGCTTAGCTTTAGTATTCTAGATTTTTGAGAAAATCAAGGTAAGAGCTTCTAAAAATGGCTTCCGTGATCTTTCTTAAGAAAATGGCAAAAAAATTGCTCTAAGAACATTCGGTACTTTATTTAAACTACAGGAAAGGAGGCAAGGAATATGAAGGATAAATTAATTTTCTTAGGATTTGCTATTGGCTTGGCAGTCCTACTCTTCTCGGGCATCTCTTATGCCGGTTCAGCCATGACCTGGGATTTTCAATCGGCTCAAGACCGACAGGTAGACTTACAAATAGCTGAAGTATGTAGATTCGGCAGTCCTTTTCCCACCCAGTACGACTATTACTACATCTACAGCTATGATGACTCAAAACCAGTTATCGGTACCCAACAGAATGCTGATCCTGACTATCTTTCGGGAAGCTCCAGCACCAGCGTGGTAATTTATTCAGATGGAAACGGCGATGGCGATACCGGTAACACCGACGTAAGTATCGAAAACGTTAACAATAGTAATAACCATTCGTAGGGGTGGAACAAAGAGATAAAGGAGGTGTAAAATGGCTGCACCATACGTACTTATACTGGTAATGCTTGCTTATTCCAGCATTTT